>JBEBXD010000025.1:0-45830 GCA_040391845.1 Tsukamurella paurometabola
CACCGGCACCGGCACCGGCACCGGCACCGGCGCCCAAGCCGGCCCCCGCGGCGGCTGCGAAGCCCGCTACTCCGGCGGCGGTGACCCCGCCGCCGGCGCCGCGGATGCGGGTCCCGGTGCCCGGGCAGGTCCGCGAGGGTGAGTTCGCCGACACCAGCCGTGAGCTGATCACCCGCGACGGGTGGAAGGTCACCGTGAGCAAGTTCGGTGAGAAGCTCGATTCCGTTCCGCCGCTGAACCGATCGCCCCAGAGTTTCGAGGGATTCTCCAGCGTCGGCGGTGAGGCGAAGATCGAGGCCGCCTACCCGAACGACCCGAAGCGCAAGCCCAGCAGCAAGATCAAGTCCGCGACGCTGACCACCGGTACACAAATCGGCTGTGCCGTGACCGCCGACAGCCTCACCGTCGGTGGGTCGCTCTCCAACGCCACCACCGCCTCGATCACGCCGACCGTCACCGCGTCCGGCACCGTCACCGGGCAAGGGCAGGGCGGCTCGAACGGCGGCTCCGGCGGAGGCAGCGTCTCCGGCACCGGAACCGCGTCATTGTCGGGCACCCTGTCGGACACCGTCACCGAGACCGGCAGCATCTCCGGCATCCTCAAACCCGGCACCACCAAAGACATCCCCTACGCCAAGAAGGCTGTCGTCGGCCCCAACGCCCAGGTCATGTCCCGCGATATCCGCATCGCCGTCGACAACTGCATCGGCGGCGTCCAAGTCCGCACCTACGCCACCGTCGCCATCAGCACCGACGCCACCGACGACACGCTGACCACCTTCGGCAAGCCGATCTTCCTGACCCGCCCGGAGCAGAACCGGTAGGCCCCCCGCTGGTCGCTGAGCTCGCGACCTGGAGGCCCGTCACCGCGCTGGTGGTGACGGGCCTCTCGCTCGTGTCCGCAGCGCGCCGGTCACCTACCTTCGGCTGGTTCTGCCAATCTGGATAACGCCTCGCTCACCATGCCGCGCAGCTAATCTCAGCTAGTGACCGACAAGGAACCGATCGAAGGCGGGCAGCGCCTACCCGACTGGGTTGAACGCGAACTCACCCGCCGCCGCGACTATTGGCGCGCGCTCCGCGACGGCGGTGTGATCTCGGCGGTCGAGGAGGCCGAAGCGATCCGCCGTGAGACAGAGGGTCTACCGGATTAGGCGCGGCATGGCCTCGTGCAGGACGCAGCGAAGCCCGCCACCACGTCGGTGACGGGCTTCGATTTGTGGAACTCGTTCAGGCGGCGAACCGCTCGACCAGTGCCGCGCGCTGCCGCTCGCCGAGGCCGGCGACGCGGCGGTTCTCCGCGATCTCCAACTCGGTCATGATCTCGGCGGCCTTGACCTTGCCGATCTTCGGCAGGGCTTCGAGGAGCGCCGCGACGCGCATCTTGCCGACCGCCGGCTCATCCGCGCGCTCGAGGACCGCGGACAGGGTAGTTGCTCCGGTCTTGAGCTGGTTCTTGATGGCAACGCGGGCGCTACGAACCGCGGCGGCCTTGGCGAGAGCGTCGGCGCGCTGCTCGGGGGTGAGGGTGGGCAGTGCCATGAGTGTTCCTCCTGGTCGGGGCGAAATCTGAGCTGTCGAGCGCGACGGTAGCCGGACGGGCTGACAGAAGCCGAGAAGGGGCGTGGCAAACGCGGGAGAGCGACCTGGAGTGGGGTGCCGCGAAGTGGTCCACCAGCCGAGGACGGTGAGGCGTTACAGCTGGTACCAGGAGCGGCGGGTGACGTACGGGGGCTCGAGGAGCCGCCGGCAGTTGCCGCAGACGCGGTGCTGGTGCCGTTGGGAGTGGCCGCAGGTCTGGCACCTGCGGCGTCCGATGATGCGTATGCGGTGGCGCACGATGTACGCGGCGGCGAGTAGGACGATGATGAGAACCAGGCTGAGCGGGTTCCTGCGGGAGCCGAGGTACCAGCCGAGGAAGCTGAGGCCGCCGATGGCGTACGCGGCGAGGCAGAGGTAGTGCACGAACATCCAGGCTGCGATGCGCGAGTACTCGACGGCGACCGCCCGGAGACGTTCGGGCGGGCGATAGTCCATCAGTCGCGGTCCTCGGGGCTCGCGGTGAAGCTGCCGGTCGCGTTGCGGCAACCGATCATCGCCTCGGAGGAGGACGGTGCCTGGGAGATCCGGAGGGTGCAGGACCACTGTCCGGTCCGGTAGTGCAGGCCGCGGCCTTCGGTGCGGCCGGCGGCGATCGCGGCGTTGTACTCGCGCGCGACGGCCAGTGCCTCTGCGCAGTCGAGGGTGCCCGTGTCGATGTAGATGTACTCCTTGGCGCCTGTCGGGCTTGCGACGGTGCCGCAGGTGGTGCCGGTCTTTGACGGAGCAGCGGAGGCGACTGTGACGGTGAACGGGCAGGCGCTGAGGACAGCGACGGCGGCTGCGGACGCGATGAACCGGTTGGGCATGTTGAGATCCTGTCATGAGGTCCGGGCGGGCGCAGGCCGATCGTGGGGACGTCCGACGGGGACCAATTCGGAACCGATCACCCAGCTGGTGCGTCCAATTGATGTGGGAGAAGAACAAGGCGATACGCCGGACCTGCCGGCGTGGGTCGAGGACTATTTCGCGGACCAGCGCACATACTGGATCGCCCTGCGTGGCGGCGGTCTGATCGACGACGCGGACACCGCTGAGATGATCAGGCGGGGCGAGTGGTGACGCGCAGCAGCCGGCACGCTCTGCAAGAATCCGGCAAGGCCGTGGAAAGAAGCGAGAGCGAACCTGCACATGTGGCTGAGGGAGTGACGATGAAGCGGCGGAGGGGGACCGGACTGGCGCTGGCGGCGGTCTTGGCGCTATCGGGGTGCGGCACCGTTGTGTCCGGCACACCGCAGGCCGACCCCAGTGCATCTGTTCACCTCGATACCGGGAACTATCCGACGACCCCGCGGCAGGTCCTGGCGCGGACCGGCGACGACGCGCGAGTCCAAGGCAGCTACCAACTTGCTGACCACCTGGTCGCGCCCGCAGAGGTCAACGACAAGCTCGACACGACCGCGTACTTTCCCGTGCTCGTGATCTCGGACCTCGCCACGCTGGTGAGCTCGGTCGGAATGAACCTCGGTGGGGTGCTCGATGGTCATGTCGGAGGAGTGAACGTGGCGCAGAAGGTCGCCGACCCTGATGCCACGACCCCGGAGCAGCAGATGAACACCATCCTGCTCCGGTACTCCACCCCGGATGATGCGAGGGCACGGCTCGCGAAGCTGCGTTCCGGATTCCCGCCCGTCGGAGGCTCCGGTGCCCCGCTCGCGAAGTATCCCGATGCGTTCGAGGGTGGGACGCCCGAGAAGATCGGCGGCTCCCCGATGTTCTGGCTGCAGCACGACGAGTACCTGATCGGAGCTGGGTTCCTGAACTTCCGGTCGCGCAGCGCGGTGGAGAGCACGGTGACTGCGTACTTCGACAAGCAGATCGCGCGGCTGAACACCGTGACGTTCAGCCCAGCCGAGACCGCGAAATTCCCGCAAGCGGACCGCGACGGCATCATGCGATTGACCAGGGAACAGGAGGGGCACAGCAACGGAGCCAGGTACGCCACCGCCTGGATGAGCCCGCATGCGTACGCGATGGCCACGGACGGCACCTGGGCGGCCAAGGTCAAGAAGCTGGAACGCGCAGGTATTGACCTCGTGGCGCACAGCGCCAACACGATCTACCGCGCGAAAGAGCCAGAGGGAGCTCAGATGTACGCGCGCCTCGTGACGGAGGAAGTTGGTTCGTCGCCCGGGGAGCAGGTCGAGCCCGCTCCTGGTGGAGTGCCCGGCGCGAGGTGCGCTTCACAGTTGACGAAGGCGAACGGGAAGGAACGGCGCGCCTACACCTGCACGATCGCGGTGGGACGCTACGTCGCCGTCGACTCCGGTCCGTCGCTCAGCGCCGCGCAGCAGGGTGCGGCGGCGAGCTATCTCGTCCTCAAGGAGGCCAAGTGACGGGTCGCAGCGAGCAGAGTGTGCGCAAGGAGCTGCGCTGGAAGTTCACGGTGGCAGCCGCAGCGGCGATGCTCGCCACCAGTGCGTGCAGCACACCTGTCCCGGGCACGCCGCAGGCTGACCCGAGCGTGTCTGTTCGCCTCGACGCGGGGAACTTCCCGACGACACCTCGGGTGGTTGGGAAGCGTGTCGGCGCCGACGAGGTGATCCAGGGGAGCATGGCGCTTGCCAGCTATTTGGTGGCTCCGGCCGAGGTGGACTCGAAGTTCGACGTGGGCGCGTACTCGCCGATCACGATCATGCCGGACTCATCGACGTTGCTCAGCACGCTCGGGAAGGACATCGCTGGCGTGATGCTCGGTCATGTCGGCGGCGCGAACACGGCGCAGAAGGTGGACATGAAGGGCCGGACCGCGCCCGCGGCGCAGATGAACACCATGGTGCTCCGGTTCGAGACACCCGATGCTGCCATTACCCGGCTAGGTCGACTTCGCACTGTCGCGCCGCCGGCCGGTGTCGCCGGAACGCCGCTCGCGAAGTACAAGGACGCGTACGAAGGTGCCACACCGGAGGGGCTCAGCGGCAGCCCGCAGTTCTGGCTGCAGTACAAGGAGTACCTGGTCGGAGTGGGCTTCATCAACATTGCCTCACGACCAGAGATCGAGCGTCTCGCGACCGGCTACTTCGACAAGCAGCTCCCCCGTCTGGACTCTATCCCGTTCTCGCCGATGGATACTCGGATCTTCACTCAGACGGACAACGACGGGATCATGCGTCTGACCCGGTTGGAGCAGCCGATGCCGGACGGCGGGTACTACGCGACTGGGTGGTTCACGCCGCACGCGTGGGCGGTCTCGACGACGGGTAGCTGGAAGACTACGACGGACTCCCTTGCGCGCGCAGGCATCGAAGTCGTCGCGAACAGCGCGAACACCATCATGAGGGCCCGTGACCCCGAAGGCGCGAACATCTTCGTGCGGCTGAGCACGGAGAAGACAGAAGCCGGTGATCGCGACGAGACTGCCGCGCCGGGAGTTCCAGGTGTAGTTTGCGCGTCCGGGCTGACGACTGCCAACGGACGTGAGAGGCGTGTGTACGCCTGTACCTTCGCTCTCGGGCGCTACGTGGCGCTGAACACCGGCGCGTCGCTGCTGGCCGCACAGCAAGGGGCAGCGGCATCCTACCTGACCCTCAAGGACGCGAAGTAGATACGCGATCCGACTCTCCACGCGCCCGGCGTCGCCGTAGCGGTTGATCCGTGTTGGTCTGAGGATAGGCTTTGGCCATGCAGCGCAGCGGGTCCGAGCAACGCTAGCCGCACCCGACCCCGGGTGCGGCGACGTTGTCACGAAGGAGACCCCGTGTCGGTACCCATCCTGTCCCGCGTCCAGCTGTTCGCCGCGCCCGCCGAAGCCGAGCAGATCGCTAGGCTCATCACCGCGATCATCCAGGCAGAGCCCACCGTCCGGCCGATGACCCGAGTCGACGGCGTCGAGACCCTGCGCTACGACTTCTCATCCAACGGGATCAGGCTGGAGGTGATGGCCGACCCGCGTGAACGCGTTCCCTCGCTGCTGCAGTTCGACACCCCTGACCTCGACGCCGCGCTCGAACGGGTTCTCGCAGCGGGCTTCCCGGCGCGCACCTGGCCGCGCGAGGGGCAGGCGGAAGACATCGTGATCGAGATCGGCGAGCTGACCGTCTGCGTCGCCCGCCGCGAGAAGCGCTAACACCTGGGGTGCCGGCGTCGTGATGGCGCCGGCACCTCGTGGTGCTCGATCCGGTCGGCCGGTACCCGCACGGTGTGACCGCAGGCGAGGCAGCAGTACGTGCGGCTGCCGGGAGTGCCCGGCCCCCACCCGACAAGCACCCGCCGCGGCCCCAACGCTGCGCCGCAGCACTCACACCGCAGCGGTGGTGTCTCAGCCCAGGGCATCGGCCAGCCGGTCCCGATGTGCGATCAGCTGCGGCAGCATCCACTCGACGGTGCCCTCGGGCGGTGCACCGTAGCCGGTGAGCCACCGCTGCGCCGCGGCCTCAAGGTCCTCGTCGGTGTCGGTCGCGCTAACTGGAACTCGCTGCGCGACAGAGTGATCGAGGTCGAACTGCTCTCCTTCGGGAACCCACTGCACCCACACGGCATCGGTGATCTCCCACGCTCGAATACGTCCAGGCATCGGGCACGGCGGGAGGCTGCTCGGGCGAGGCTGCGGTGCGGGTTCTCCACCGAGCTCGGCGCGCATCGCGTACAGCTCCCGCCGCCACGACGCGACCCGCTCGGCCAGGCGGTTGTGCACGACGGTCGCCTGCTCCCGCTGCGCCGCGAGGACCATGGTCTCGATGTCGAGGCTGCTCGTGTGCGCGGTGACCGTCAGCGAGACGGTGCCGCCGCCGCGGACGAGATCGGTCAGGGTTCGGGTCTCGGTCACAGGGCTTCCTTGCTCATGGGATCGGCGGCGCGCCAGCGCAGTCCAGTCGCGAGACCCTGCGCGAGCACGGGCAGGGCGAGGGCCGGGGTGTAGAGGGACAGCCACGCGGGTCCGAGAAACGCAGCGCCGAGGCCGGCGACCAGGAGCAGCACCACGGAGCTCGCGGCGGTGAGGATGACGGTGCGTTCTGCTGCGGCGGTCACTGCGCGGCCTCCTGGTCGGAGTCGGGCCAGATGGCTCCGTTCTCATCCGCTGCGTACCAAGCGCACGCGGTGTAACTGCCGCTCTGCGTGTAGACGGTGCCGCGCCCGCGCAGGTAGCTGCCCGAGAGGCGAACCTGTCCTCCTGCGACGCCCCAGAGGCGAAGCGCCGCGGTGAGGATCGCCGGACCGCGGGTGCGCCACTCCTCGAGCGAGTAGGTGCTCTCGACCGGCTCGGGGCCGCTGCGCTCGACGAGGACGACGCGGTCGGCGCGGTCGGCGAGCTGGGCAGGGTGCAGCTCGTAGTACCCGTGCAGCTCCTCGACCGCCTCCATGAGCTCCTCCAGGCGACCTGAGACGCGCATCGAAACGGAGAATCGATGCTCCGGCACTCCCTTTCGCATCAAGCCCAAGACCCGCTCATGAATGATGTCCATCTCCCCGTCGACGGCGTCGAGCAGCCGCGTGAGCTGGCGGTAGTACTCGGTCTCAGCCACGATCCACCTCCCCCGTCATCTCGTCCGCGACGCGCTTCGCCTGCGCGATCGCGGCGTCCACCGCGGCCGTGAGCCGCGGCATCCGCTCCGCGATCAGCAGGGTGGTGAGGGCGCCGCGCTCCCGCTCCGGGATCAGTGCGAGGAGGAGGGCTTCGACCGCATCGAGCTGCGCGGAGGCCTGCTCGGCACGCGCGAGGGCGTACCGGGCCCACGCTGCGCCGGGGCGATCGCCGCGCGCCTCGGCGTCGGTGACCATCCGGCCGAGCTGGGGGACGAGGTCGGAGTCGGAGTCCATAGGGGCATCCTCTCTTGAGGGACTGACTTGTTCCCCGATGTTCTTGAGCGGCTGCAGGTTCCGATGCAGGTGCAACCGTCGCCTGCATCGCAAACTCCGTCGACAGTGTCAGCCCGTCGCGCCATGATCAGGGCATGAGCGTGGAGGATGACCACCCGGAACTGCAGCCGCTCTTGGACAGGATCCCCGAGGAGTGGGGGCGGTCGATTGGCGTCGGCCCCGGCTGGCACTCGCTCCTGATCGAACTCGACGCAGCGCTCGCGGAGGTCGACCCGGACTACGTGGTGCACCAGGTCAAACAGGAGGCCGGCGAACTCGACGTCCGCGTCGACACCACCCATCCAGACCGTTACCCGCAGATGCGGGAGCTGATCCGCGACGCCGCGCAGCGGGCGGCCCACCTGTGCGAGGAGTGCGGTGCTGTGGGCGTGCTGCACCAGTCGCGCGATGGTGGCGTCCGCAGGCTCTGCTCCGAGTGCGCCGCCGCAGCGCAGCGGGGTTACAAGGCGGTGTCCAGTGACCTCGAGACCCGTGCGGCCCTTCATCAGGTCGCGATGCAGGCAGCGGCGCTGCATCGCGCGCTGACCTCGCTGCCGGCTGACGCGCGCAAGCGGATCACCGGCGGTGAGATGGACGCGGTCTCCCAGCTGGCCAGTCGGGCGCTGTGGTCGTCGACGTCGGACCTGTACGAACGCGGTGAGTACCAGTACGTGGAGCAGGTGGTCGCGCGGGCGGCGGAGCTCGCAGCTGAGGAGGAGGCTCCGTGATCCGGCCGGTGGAATCCACCCGCACCGGGGACCTCATCCGGGTGCAGTTCGAGGACGGTCGCGTCGTCGAGCTGCCCTGCCCCGCAGCGCTGATCGGTAACCCTGTCGCGAGGCAGATCGAGGGGTGGAGCCGCTGGTACACCGCTGAGCGGCCGCGCCCGCCGTGGCGGCTGCTCGACGGCGGTGAGCACGTGACGGACCTTCAGGAGCTGCTCGCGGCGATGCCGGAGGCGGACAGGTACCTGAGCATCGAGCCCGGCTGGTACGGCCTCGCGGCGCAGTGCTGGCGGCAGCTCAGGCGCATCGACCCGACATGCGTCGTGGGCGAGGTGAAGACGAAGGACAGCGAGCTGCGCATCGCCGCGTACGACAATGACCGCCAGGTGGTCGCACGCTTCGGTGGCCCGATCGGCTGGGCACGCAAGCAGTCCCTCAGGACCTGCGAATGGTGCGCCGGGTCGATCCCGACCGATGCTGCGCGTCCTGGGAGGCCCTCGCGGCTCTGCGGGTCGTGCAGCACGTTCGCCGAGGCATGGGCGCGGGCGTGGGAGGGGCGCATCAGGATCAGTGCCCCGACGATGCGCGAGCTGAACCCGCAGATGGACAAGTTATTGAGCGAGGGCTGGACCATGACGCGGATGGATAAGCCGATCGCGGAGGGCGCCGGGACCCACGTGACCGCCTGGTTCGAGCGGCGGAGCAGGAGGTCCGGCCGTGATGACCGTCGATGACCTGCGCGAGTTGCTGGCCGGCCTGCCCGGAGACGCGCCGGTACTGGTGAGCGGATACGAAGGCGGCTTCGCCCCGGTGGCGGATGCGAACGTCGTCGAGATGCAGGAGCTGGATCGCGGGACCAGCGGCGAGTACATGGGCCGGTACGTCACGCCGGCCGACGCCGCCGAGGAGATCGACGGGCGCGGCGCGGACTGGACGCACATGGCCGGGGGCCAGCCGCCGCAGTTGGTCGGTGAGCCGATCACAGCTGTGGTTCTGAGCAGGGAGGGACGCTGATGGCGGAGCGTGACGATGCCTACTGGGACGGGATGAGCCGCGCCGTCGAGCGCGGCGAGTACACCATCGCCGGTCCGGTCGAACTGGGACCGGCAGCTGTGCCACTGCGGCTGAGCAGGATCACGCTCTACACACCGGCGCCGGTGCTGCGCCATGCCGCCGCGGCCTACGGCGCGGTCCTCGGCGTAGAGCCCGTTACCAGCACCGATGAGCGCGGTGAGCTGGTCGAGGTGACCGACGCCGCGGGCTTCACGATCGAGCTGCGGCCCGTCGAGGCCGGCGAGGCGCCCACCGTCACCAGGATGGAGTTCTGCGGTCACGGGGCGAAAGCCGCTGCCGAGCGGCTGCACGCCGAGACGGGCGGCGTACAGAGGCACCTCTACGGCGGGCGGTGGGACACGATCGCGGGGAACAGCATCCGATTGATCGGCCCGGGCGACGAGATGAGCGCCGAGGAGCGAGCACGAATTGGCGAGGCGGTCCAGCGCGGCGAGCTCGACCAGGAGATCGAGCGGATGAACGAGGAGGGCGAGTCGTGAGTGTCCCGTGGCCCATCGTCGGCGTCGAGAGTCGGGGCGGCACCGTGGTGCGGATCAGGCACGCTGACGGCACGACCGTCGCCGACCACGACTTCTCTTACCTCATCGGTCAGCCCGGGGTCTTCCGGTACCTCACCGCGGAGCTGATCCCGGAGGCCGGCATCTGTGACGGCGGCACGGTCGGGTGGGAAACGGAGGCCCGCGTCATCGACTTGGCACCCGATGCGTTGTGGGAGCACGCCGTGCTCGGCCTCTGCCCGGGTGGTGTCTGTCGTGGTTGGACGCCGGCGCACACGGTACTGGTGAGTCGCGGCGGGTGAGGGGACCGGGTTCAACGAAAGCGGCTCAACTGTGGACACAATTTGGACACATTCTCTGTAGATCGAGGTCGAACGAGGTTGATTGGACGAGGCGGTATTCGCAGTTCAGGGTGAGTGGATGGCTTCTGGGCACGGCGTCCAAACGGATTCAAAACCCGTCCAGTGTGAGTTCGAGTCTCACCGGGGGCACATCATTGAATCGCCCTGGGTTCGGTGGAGAGTTCTGGCCTTGGAAACGAGGATGGGATCATGCCGAAGGAACGGGTGTCAGGGAAGCCGACGACGCGAAGGTATTCGTCGGAGGAGAAGGCTGGGGCGGTGCGGATGGTCCGGTCGTTGCGGTCGGAGTTGGGCACCGAGCACGGGACGGTGCAGCGGGTCGCCGAGCAGCTTGGCTACGGGGTCGAGTCCGTCCGCACGTGGGTGCGGCAGGCCGATGTCGATGAGGGACTCGCAGCGGGGGTGAGTACGGCGCAAGCGCAGCGGATCAAGCAGCTTGAGCAGGAGGTCCGAGAACTTCAGCGTGCCAACGAGATCCTCAAGCGTGCTGCGTCTTTCTTCGGGGCGGATCTCGACCGCCAACACAAGAGGTGACCTGGCGGCGAGTCGACGACGTCGAGCTGGCGACCCTGTCCGCGGTGCACTGGCACAACCAGCAGCGCCTCCACGGGCACTGCGGCGACCTCCCGCCAGCAGAGTACGAGAGGACGTTCTACGCTACCGAACAGGGCAACCAGGCCCTGGCCGAAATCAAATAGCCAGAGCCTCCACCGACTCCAGGGCGATTCATAGGCGGATAAGGCTTAGGCGCGATGGTCATCCTTCCAGGCCGCCCTCCCGGGCAAGCCAGATCAGATGTCACCTACCCGTGCAGCAGTCCCAGCGCGCCCCTAGTTCATGACCGCGTGTCCGGCAGCGGCGCGGGGTCAGTCTGCCTCACACGCGACACCGTCGTTGTCTCGGTCAAGATTTGGATTCCACCCTGGGCTCGAGGGGTACAGGGGTGCAGCTCCCGCAGCTCGTGCCTCTTTGCAGCTGCCGTATCTGCCGACCGCAGGCGCTGCAGGTGTGCGCTCAGTAGTCGGCACCGCGGGCACAGGAACAGGGGTGCGGGTATTGGTCTCCGCGATCCCCGGGACTGCCACGACTGTCGTCGTGCTGGTCGTAGGCGCGGGAACCGTAGTGGTGGTTGTTGCCGTGCTCGTGGTTTCTGACGTGGGCACGCTCGTCGCTGTAGTTCGGCGCGCGTTCGACGACGTCGTTGGGTTCCACATCGAGGTCGTCGTGGTCGTGAGACTCGACGGGGCAGGTGTCACTGCAGGTGCAGGCTCTGGTGACGGACTGATCGCGCCACCGGCGAGCAACGCCACGATCGCCCCTGGCACGCCCGCCTTCCAGTTGATACGCCCGATCAGCAGCGCGCCGACCACTGCGAACGCGGCGCCTATCAGCACCCCGCCGATCTTCCCACCGAAGCCGTTCCCGGCGAACAGCGAAGCGAGCGCGATGAGCGCGCCCAACACGATGGCGATCCATCCGATGGCTACGACCACAGGGTGCGACTTCTTCACCGCGTGAGCGTACCGAGCCAACCGCGAAACCGCTGGGCATTGCGCCAGCGCATCCGAGAAGGCGACATGAACCTCGATAGGCAGCTCGCGCGGGTCATGTTGCACTGCGTGGGCGCCGAGATGCGCCGCCGACAACTCGCCGGCATCCCCGTCCGGGACGAGCTGCGGCGTCTGCACTTCCAACTAGCGATGTCTGTGAGCGGACCTGAATCCCAAGCGACACAGGAAGAATCAGACGTGGAGGAGCTGATCGACACTAGCGCCGCCGTCGAGATCCTCGGAGTCCGAACGGCACATTCGGCGCATCGCCGCCGGCCTCGACGGCACCCGCATCGCCGGCCGCTGGTGCTACCACCCCCATACCATCCTCGAAAACTCCACCGCACGAACGGCCCCGATGACCCGACCATCCGAGCCGACCGAAGCTCTCGTCGCCTGCGCCCGCGAGATGTCGCCCAGCTCAGTGGCAGTGAGCAGCTCGTCGCCGAGACCCGCGGGCCCGACGGTCGCGAATGCAACGCCGTACCCACCCCACGCGGCGGCGGATCCGGTCGCGCCCAAGCCATCGCCGAAGCGAAGCGCCGCGGCTACCCCAGTTCGAGTCTCACCGGGGCCACCGCAGCTTCAGCTCTCGCCGGTGGCCGGGTCGGCACCGTCGGCGATTGCGGTCAGCAGACGCTCGACCCGGCCGGGGCCGTCGTGCATCACGTTGTGCCGGGTGTCCCAGACGAGGTGGGTGAAGCCCCCGTCGGCGGCGACCCGATCGATCGAGCGCCGCATGGGTGTGGGCATGGGCCAGTCGGTCGCCTCGACGTACACCAGGGTCGGGACGTCGTGCCACGCCCCTGTCAGGGTGACCGCCTGGAACAGCGTGCCGAGCGGATGCGGGCGGGCGCGCTCGTCGAAGAAGGGCAGGCCGTCGACGAAATCGCCGGTGCGGCGGGACGACTCGATCCACCACTGGCGTTCCTCGTCGTTCACGATGTCCCAGGCGCTCTCGCCGTCCTGGGGCAGCAGCGCGTCCAGGTACACGAGGGCGGCCATCCGCCCGGGACGGCGGTCGGCGGCGGCGCTGATCAGCATTCCCCCGTAGGAGTGGCCTACGAGGACGATCTCGCCCGCCGGCGCGGCGTCGATCGCGGAGATCACCTGGTCGATGTGCGTCTCGAGCACGATCCGGCGGTCGGCGTCCGGTTCCTGCTCCACGCCGATCGGGGTGATGGGATCGGCCGTGTGGCCGTGCCGGGCAAGGGCGTCCACCAGGGGCGTGAACCACCAGGCGCCGTGATTCATGCCGGGGACGAGGATGAAGTGGGTCATCGTGAAATTCCTTTCCTATTCACCGAATCGAGACGCATTGTGGGGCGGGGTGAGTCGCGCGACCCAGCCGGCGGGACCTGCGTTCATCACCCCCTGTGCGGTGGCCGGAACGGCGTCGAGCGCGACCGTCCAGGTCGCCGTCCACGACGGCGGCGATCGCCTGCGCCGCGAGCAGTTCTCGGGGTGAGGTGGCGGCGGAACGTCCGCGGTTGGAAGTCATGTCTCCACGGTGATCGCTCCCGAGTCATACGTCCAACATCTGAAACGCATGGCAGGTATCAGCAGAACTGATGGAGCGTACTTCGACGAAGTGCCTCAGTCCGTCGGTGAACCGACGGCGGGGCCGGAGGCCTGGGCGGCCAGATCCTGCAGCGCGGCGATGTGCCCGGTGAAGGCGTCCCGGCCGACTTCGGTCAGTCGCGCGCGAACCTTGCGCCGGTTACCCGCGGTGTCGCGCTCGGTGATCAGGTATCCGGCCTGTTCCAGTACTGCGAGCTGCTTCGACAACGCCGAATCGGACAGCGAGAGGTGGTCCTTGAGGTAGCCGAAGTCCGCCCAGTCGGCCGCGGCGAGTGTGGCGACCAGCGTGAGACGCGTGCTCGGGTGGATCAGCTCATCGAATCGTGCGGCGGTCATGCGCGCACCAGTCGCAGTGCGGCGGAGAGGATCTCGGGGCCGCCGAGACCGACGACGGTGGCGATGAACACCGACGCGAGCAGGCCCGGGTGGGCGGCGCCATCGGCGTCCAGGAGGAACGCGATCCCGACCGTCACCGCGACGAGCACGACCAGGACGCCCACGACCACCGCCGGGATGCGCCGGTCGACGACGGACTCCGACAGCTGGACCCCGCGGGTCCGGTTGCGGCCCCGCAGGAGTCGCGAGGCGAGGTAGGCGTGGATCGCGCCGAAGGCCGCCGTCGACACGGCGATCGCCCACGCCGAGCGGGTCTCGCCGATGGCTCCCAGGATGATCCAGCCTGCGGCCATGCCCCACCAGTACAGGCGCGGTAGCCCGACTGCGTTCGCGACGCGCTGCCGCGCCTGCTGGGCGGCGGCGAGCGAGTCCTGCGCCTGCTGTGCGCTGATATGTGCCATGAGAACCTCCTTGGGTTTCCTGCTTGGAAACAAGCTTCTACTTTCCCGTAGGGAAAGTCAAGTGGGTCTCAGAGGCGCAGGAACCGGCGGCCGGGGGAAATCCCGACCGCCGGCTCCAATGAACGCAGGAATCAGTACTTGCCGAAGGCGAGCGCCACGTCGTGCCCGCCGAAGCCGAACGAGTTGTTCAGCGCGTACTGGATCTCGCCCTTGCGCGCCTCGCCGTGCACGACGTCGAGGTCGATGTCCGGGTCCTGGTTGTCCAGGTTGAGCGTCGGCGGGATGACCCCGTCGCGGATCGCGAGAACCGTGAGCGCGGCCTCGAGGGCGCCGACGGCGCCGATCGAGTGGCCCAGCGCGCCCTTCGGGGCGTAGACGGCGGCGTCCGCGCCCACCGCGGTGATGGCCTTGGCCTCCGCGATGTCACCGATCGGGGTCGCGGTGGCGTGGGCGTTGATCAGATCGACATCGCCCGGGGTGATTCCGGCGAGCTCGATGGCACGCTTCATCGCGCGGGCCGCGCCCCGACCCTCGACGTCGGTCTGCACCATGTGGAACGAGTCCGAGGTGATGCCGGCGCCCATGAGGCGGGCGATGGGCTTCGCGCCGCGGGCGAGGGCGTGCTCCTCGGTCTCGATGATCATCAGCGCCTGCGCCTCGCCGAACACGAACCCGTCGCGATCCTTGTCGAACGGGCGGGACGCGTGCAGCGGGTCGTCGTTGCGGGTCGAGAGGGCGCGCATCATCGAGAACGGGGCGATGACGGGGCTGTCGATGCGGCCCTCGATGCCGCCGCACACCGCGATGTCGGCGTCGCCGAGGATGATCTGGCGCCACGCGTGGGCGATGGCCTCGTTGCCGGTCGAGCACGCCGAGACGGGCGCGATCGCGCCGGCGCGGGCGCCGATCTCGAGCGCGGCGACCGCGGCCGGGCCGTTGGGCATCGCCATCTGCACCGTGAACGGCGAGACCTTGCGGACGCCGAACTCGCGGAGCGCGTCGACGGCCTCGACCATCGACTCGCCGCCGCCGAGACCCGTGCCGACGACCGCGGCCAGGCGCGCCGGATCGACGTCCGGGCGGCCGGCCCGGTCCCACAGGCGCTTGGTCATCACGTACGACGCCTGCTCGACGTAGGACATGCGGCGCTTGGACACGTGCTGCTTGCTGATATCGCCCGCGTACTTGCGGTCGGGACGCTCGGGGACCTCGGAGGTCGGGTCCTCGAGCAGCTGGCCGCCGAAACGGACCGGGAGGTCGGCGATGTCGACGCCGATGAAATCGCCCTTGAGCTCGCGAATGCCGCTCTTGCCGGCCAGGAGGCCCGCCCACGTGGACTCGGTGTCGGTGCCGATCGAGGTGGTCATCTCGATCGCGGTGACGACGACGTTGGGGAACTGTCCGCCGAGCGTGCTGAAACTCCGGATGTCTGCCATGACCTCCATGAAACAGGACGCCTCCCGGCATTCGGCTGTTCTCAGGTGAGAACTTCACCGCCGTCTCTTGTGGGATCCTCACGAACCGTTCGGTTCACCGTCAGTCGTCGTCGGCGCCGCGGTCGATGCGCAGCACCCCGTGGACCCCGCCCAGCGTGCCCCCGGCCTCCGCGACGCCCTTTCCGACCAGCGACAATGCGACCGTGACCTCGGGGTTCGGGACGGCCTCGCCCGCCGGGCCGTCGACCACCGTGAGCGCGGTCACGGTCCAGCCGCGGTACGAGCACGTGCCCAGTACGTCCCGCAGGACGCCCGCACCGTCGCGGTACGTCACGGTGAACGAGCGCTCCGCCGTGCCCCGCGCGGCGACCATCCGGCCGAGCGGTGTGAAGCCGAGTACGGCCACGAAATGCAGGGCCGTGACCACGATGGCCAGGACCTCCAGCCCGGCCCCCGCCGCCATGCCGATCGCCGCGGTCTCCCACACGGCGGCGGCCGTGGTGAGGCCGCGGATCGCCCCGCGCCGCGTGATGATCAACCCCGCGCCGAGGAATCCGATGCCCGAGACGATCTGCGCCGCCACCCGGGACGGGTCGAGCACCACCGTGCCCGGCGCCAGGACGTTGCTGAACCCGTACTTGCTGACCAGCAGGATCAGCGCGGCGGTGGTCCCGACGATCGCCTGGGTGCGCAGCCCGGCGCTCTTGCCGCGGAACTCGCGTTCGAGGCCCACCACCGTGGACAGCCCGAACGCGAGGACGAGTTGCTCGACCTGGCGCCAGCCCTGGCCGGCGCCGATCCAGGAGTCCGCGAGCGTGCTCACACCTCCATCGTGCTCCCGATCCGCTCGGATGCAACCGGGTCCCGGCTTCCGGCCACGAACGTCAGCGCGACCGCGCCCGCCGCGATCACGAAACAGACCAGCGTGAACGGCAGGTTCCCCACCGGATCGCCGTCCGCCGTCACGCCGTCCGTGGCGCCGAAGAAGTCGGGCAGCGCCGCGATCCACAACCCGGCGAACACCACGAGGTACACGCCGGCGTACGCCTGGACCAGGCGATTGCGGTACGCGGGGATCGACGGTGCGCCCGGGCCGGGGGACAGGCGCCGTCGGACCGCGTACAGCGCGGCGCCGGCCATCAGTGCCAGTTCCAGGGCGTAGACGGTGCCCCGCACCGTATCGCCCGCCAGGCCGATCACGGTGGCGGGCAGGGGCAGGACGAACGTGCCGACCGACGCCGCCAGCCCGATGACGACGGTGCGCCACACCAGCTGCGGGCCGGAGAACCGGGCGCCGCCGTCCACGTGCCGGCCCACCATGAACTGCGCGCACAACGCCAGCGACATCGGCCACAGCGCCGCGAACACGACGACCGATCCCATCGGGACCGAGGCGAAGAACGGGAGGTTGATCGGGTTGTCCGGGGCCCATTCCCACCACCGCAGCTGCGGCCCCAGGTGATCGAAGATCTCGTAGAACGCGCCGTGCACCAGGCCCACCGTGCACGCCCCCAGCACGATCCCGCACCGGCGGAAGACCCCGAGCATGCGGACGATCTCGAACGCCGTGGTCGCCATCATCGGATAGATCGCCACGATGTACAGCGGCAGTCTGCCCCAGAGGAATTCGACCGTGAACAGGTTGTGCGCGAACATCGTGTCCACGTGCTCCTCGATGCCGAACGCGCCGGGGAAGTAGAGCGGCGGCTCGATCACGAACAGGTACGCGGTGGCGCCGAACCACACGGCCAGGTTGGTGGCGTCACCCTCGCGCCGCCACCGCCGGAACGCGTGGATCAGCATGAGGACCGAACCGACGATGATCGTCAGTTCGAGCACGGGCAGCGTCCAGTTCTCCAGGTGGAAGGGGCTGTTCACGGAGACCGGGCCGCCCGTGTCGGCACAGGTGAAGCCCATGCGGCGCGCGAGGGCGTCGAACGTGGGCGTACACAGGTCCATCGATCAGGCCCCGATCGCCGCGCTCGAGGCGTACCAGCGGGTGCAGTCGACCCCACTGTCGTAGCGGCGCAACCATTCCCCCGCGAGTTCCGGCAGATTCTCGTGCGCGGGATCGTGCAGCGGCATCTGGCTGCGGACGATCCCCTTGAGCGCCACCGCCTGCTCGGCCTTCGGGAGCACGTCGAACGCCCGCGGCATCGCCCCCTTCGTCAGGTGCGGGGCCACCGCCACGAGCAGCTTCTGCTTGAGCCGGTACCGGCCGAACATGGACAGCGAATCGACCTTCCGGTCCTTCAGCGGCACATGCTGATTGAACCCGGCGCACGCGATCCTGATCACCTTGAGCACGTGCGCGAAGATCGACGGCGCCACCCGCATCCGGTACACCTCGCTGCCCACGATCGCGTTGTAGATGATGAGCGCCGAGCTGCGGTGCTCGACCTCCTCGACGAAGTGCCACAGGAACATCGAGGCCACCCGATCGTCGCCCGGGCGGAACAGCGCCTCCTCGTTGTCGAGCATCAGCTTGAACACCGGCGTGAACGTGGCCTCCAGATCGGCCGTGTACGCCAGCCGGTACTCGGTGGAGGTGGCCTCGGTGAGCAGGTCGAACTCGCCGATCACCGCGTCCAGGGTGTTCTCCAGTCCGGGGTACTGCGCGATGAGGGCCTGGACGTGCCGGCGGTGCGCGGTGGAGTGGTGGCCCTCCTGCTGCATGAACGCCGTCGCCTCCGCGGCGACCTCCGGATCCGCGAACTCCTTGCGCAGCTGCAGGATCAGCTTCACGATCATCTTCTCGAAGCCGACGGCGAGGAAGCTGACCGCGTTCATCATCGACGAGAAGGCGGGGTTGTCCGGGTTCCATAGGAAGGGCACGGGTGCCTCGTCGAAGTGGAAGTCCATCTTGCGGGGGTGCAGGTCCGTCATGGCGCAACCATACACATAGAACACGTTCTGTATGGTGCGAACGCGCGAAGCTGTAGCCTGGGGCGATGGCACGCAGGGGATGGGGCGGATCGCCGCCGGCCGGTGACGACGAGGCCGTGGCGCGCATCGTGGAGACCGCGGCCGACCTGATCTCCGAACGGGGCACCACGTCGATCGCGGAGGTCGCGGACGCGCTCGGTGTGATCCGGCAGACCGTGTACCGGTACCTCCCGACCGTCGACGCCCTGCTGCAGGCGGCCGCCGTGCACGCCGTCGGCGCCTTCCTCGACCGGCTGGCCGCGCACGTGCGCGGTATCGCCGACCCCGCCGAGGCGGTGGTCGAGGGCATCGTCTTCACTCTCGATCAGGTGCCGCGCGCCCCGACCCTGCGGCTCATGCTGGCGGGGGAGCACGCCCACGCCGAGGCCATCGCCTCGGGCCAGGCCATGGCCTTCGGCATGACGATGATCCAGCGGTTCGACGTCGACTGGCCGGCCCACGGCTACGACGAGACGCGGCTCCGCGAGCTCGTAGAGTTCCAGCTGCGCATCATGCAGTCCTTCTTCATCTCCCCGGGAGATCCGCCCCGCACGCAGGGCGAACTGCGCGCCTACCTGCACCGGTGGGTGGCGCCGGCGGTGGCGGACCTGCGCTGCAACCCCGCTGCAACGCTCGACTCGTAGTGTTCCGGGTCACACCGATACGACCCGTCGGTGAAACACGCCGATCCGGCCCCGGTAACACGCCGGTCGCAGGATCGACCGTGATCAGGAAGGCCCGACCATGACCTCTGAGCGCCCCGCGCCCCAGCACCTCCACCACGACGGGGTGGACGCCACCGTCGAGACCGACGACTACCTGGCCAAACGCACGCTCAGATCCGGGTCCGCCGGATGGGTGCTGCTCGCGGGCCTCGGCGTGAGCTACGTGATCTCCGGCGACTACGCCGGCTGGAACAACGGCCTCGCCCAGGGCGGCTGGGGCGGCCTCGCGATCGCCGCCGTGGTGATCGCGGGCATGTACCTCGCGATGGTGCTCGGCATGGCCGAGATGTCCTCCGCGCTGCCCGCTGCCGGCGGCGGCTACACCTTCGCCCGCCGCGCCCTGGGGCCGTGGGGCGGGTACGCCACGGGGATCGCGATCCTCATCGAGTACTCGATCGCCCCCGCGGCGATCGCCACCTTCATCGGCGGCTACGTGCAGTCCCTCGACCTGTTCGGGATCCGCGACGGCTGGTGGGTGTACCTGTTCGTCTACGCGCTGTTCATCGGCATCCACCTCACGGGCGCCGGCGAGGCGCTCAAGGCGATGTTCGTGATCACCGCGATCGCCCTGGTGGGCCTCGTGATCTTCGCGGTCGCCGCGGTCGGCCGGTTCCGGCTGAGCAACCTCACCGACATCGCCGCGACCGACGCCGTCGGCGCGTCCAGCTGGCTGCCGCACGGCTACCTCGGCATCTGGGCCGCCGTGCCGTTCGCGATCTGGTTCTTCCTCGCCATCGAGGGCGTGCCCCTGGCCGCCGAGGAGGCGCGCGAGCCCGAGAAGAACGTGCCGCGCGGCATCATCGTCGCGATGGCCGTGCTCGTGGTCACCGGTGCCACCGTGTTCCTGCTCGCTCCGGGCGCCGTCGGCGCGAACGCGATGGCCTCCTCGGGCAATCCGCTGGTCGAGGCGCTCGGCACCGGCACCGCCTCCAAGGTGGTCAACTACATCGGCCTCGCCGGGCTCGTCGCGAGCTTCTTCTCCATCATGTACGCCTATTCGCGGCAGACCTTCGCGCTCTCCCGCGCCGGGTACCTCCCGAAGCGTCTGTCGGTCACCAACTCCCGCAAGGCGCCCGTCCTCGCGCTCATCGTCCCCGGCGTCATCGGCTTCGCCCTCTCGCTCACCGGCAAGGGCGCGATGTTGCTCAACATGGCCGTCTTCGGCGCCGCCCTGAGCTACGTGCTGATGATGATCAGCCACATCGTGCTGCGCCGCCGCGAGCCGGGCATGCCCCGCCCGTACCGCACGCCCGGCGGCATCGCCACCACCTCGTTCGCACTGGTCATCGCCTGCATCGCGGTGGTCGCGACCTTCCTCGTGGACCCGAGGGCCGCGGGCCTGACCCTGCTCGCGTTCGCGGCCTTCCTCGTCTACTTCGGGGTCTACAGTCGACATCACCTGGTGGCGAACTCGCCGGACGAGGAGTTCGCCGCCCTCGCCGACGCCGAACGGGAGCTCACATGATCCGCACCCAATCCGTCCGCGGCGAGAGTTTCACCTTCACCTCGATGGCCGACCTGCTCGCCAAGGCCACGCCCCTGCGCTCGGGCGATCAGCTGGCCGGCTGCGCCGCCGCCTCCGACGCCGAACGCGCGGCCGCCAAGTGGGCCCTCGCCGAGGTCCCGCTGACGGCGCTGCTCGAGGAACTCGTCGTGCCCTACGAGTCCGACGAGGTGACCCGCCTCATCATCGACACCCACGACCGGGCCGCGTTCGCGCCGATCGCCCACCTCACGGTCGGGGACCTCCGGGATCTCCTGCTGCGGATCGCCGTGGCCGACGATGCCGGTGCCCGGCTCGCCGCGCTCGGCCCGGCGCTGACGCCGGAAACGGTTGCGGCGGTGAGCAAGCTGATGCGCAACCAGGACCTCATCGCCGTCGCCCGCGCCGTGCGGGTGACGGCCGGGTTCCGCACCACGATCGGTCTGCCCGGCACCCTGGCCACCCGCCTGCAGCCGAATCACCCCACCGACGATCCGCGGGGCATCGCCGCCGCCACCCTCGACGGCCTGCTGCTGGGTTGCGGCGACGCGGTGATCGGAATCAACCCCGCCACCGATTCGCCGCACGCCACCTCGGACCTGCTGCACCTGCTGGACGAGGTCCGCACCCGGTTCGAGATCCCCACCCAGTCCTGCGTTCTCAGCCACGTCACCACCACCCTCGGCCTGATCGAGCAGGGTGCCCCCGTGGACCTGGTGTTCCAGTCGATCGCCGGCACCGAGGGCGCGAATTCGGCGTTCGGCGTGAGCATCTCCCTGCTCGACGAGGCGAACGCCGCCGCCCGGGAACTGGGGCGCGGCACCGTCGGGAACAACGTCATGTACCTCGAGACCGGGCAGGGCTCCGCGCTCTCCTCCGGCACCCACCTCGGCACCGACGGCGTCCCCGTCGACCAGCAGACGCTCGAGGCGCGCGCCTACGCCGTGGCGCGGCACCTGGATCCGCTGCTGGTGAACACGGTGGTCGGATTCATCGGCCCCGAGTACCTCTACGACGGCAAGCAGATCATCCGCGCCGGGCTGGAGGACCACTTCTGCGGCAAACTCCTCGGCCTGCCGATGGGCGTGGACGTGTGCTACACCAATCACGCCGAGGCCGACCAGGACGACATGGACGACCTGCTCACCCTCCTCGCCGTCGCGGGCGTCTCGTTCGTGATCACGGTCCCGGGCGCCGACGACGTGATGCTCGGCTACCAGTCGCTGGCCTTCCACGACGCCCTGTACGCGCGCCGCGCCCTGGGGCTGCGGCCCGCGCCGGAGTTCGACGCGTGGCTCGCACGGCAGGGCATGACCGACGAGTCCGGCGGCCTGCGCGAGGTGCCAGCCGTCTCCTCCCCGCTGCGGGAACTCGCCTCGGGGGTCACGCGATGACCTCGCCGGAGCGGTCCGACGGTCTGTTCTGGGACTCTCTGCGCGCCACCACGCAGGCGCGGATCGGCCTGGGCCGCAGCGGCGATGCGCTGCCCACGCGGCGGGTGCTGGAGTTCGCCGCCGCGCACGCCGCCGCCCGCGACGCGGTGCACCAGCCGCTCGACACCGACAACCTGCTCGCCCGCGTCCGCGACCTGGGGATCGGCGAGCCGATCGTGGTCACCAGCCGCGCCGCCGACCGCGGCGAGTACCTGCGCCGCCCCGACCTGGGCCGGGAACCCGCGGACCTGTCCGCCGTCCCGACGGTGCCCGACGCGGACGTCGCGATCGTGCTCGCCGACGGGCTCTCGCCCAAGGCGCTCACGGATCACGGTGCGCCGCTGGCCCGTGCGATCCTCGACGCGCTGCCGCCCGATGTGTCGGTCGCGCCGCCCGTGATCGCGACGCAGGCGCGCGTCGCGCTCGGCGATCACGTGGCGCGGGCGCTCGGCGTCCGCACGCTGCTGGTGCTGATCGGGGAGCGGCCGGGGCTCTCGGTGGCCGACAGCCTGGGCATCTACCTGACCCACAACGCCGACCCGGAGGACTTCGGGTCCGGCGTCACCGACGCGCGACGGAACTGCATCTCCAACATCCACCCGCCCGACGGCCTCGGCTACGCCGACGCCGGACGCATCGCCGCCGCGCTCGTGGTGGGCGCCCGCCGGCTGGGGCGGTCCGGGGTCGACCTCAAGGACACCTCCCGCGGCGAGGCGTCCCTCGGCGGCGACGAGTCGCGCCGACTGGGTTCCTGAGCGGCGGCCACGCGGATATCCTTGCCTGTACCAGCGCGAAGGAGATCAGCATGGTGGCGGACCGGATCAAGCAGAACATCGACGCGGCGACCAGGATCGCGACCAACGCGGTGCACAAATCGGGCGATATCGTCGAGGGCGCTGCGGAGATGCTCAAGGGCGACCTCAAGGGCGGGGCGGGCAAGATCGCCGCGAGCGCCACGAAAATCGCCACCACCTCGGCCTCCGAGGGATTGAAGATCGCGAGCCAGAGCATGGACGCCGTCCGCGAGAGCGCCGACGCCGTGGCCGACGAGATCAACAAGCCGAAGTAGGACCCCGCCGGTACCCGCCGGGCGTGAACCCCAGCACCTTCCGGAAGTCGCGGACCAGGTGCGACTGGTCCGCGTATCCGAGCTCCGCGGCGATCTGCGCCACCGCCGTGCCCGGCTGCGTGCTCAGCAGGTGCGCCGCATGCTGCAGCCGCCGCCGGTGGATCAGCGCGAGCGGCGTGAGTCCCACGAACCGGCGGGTGAGGCGCTGCGCCGTCCGCGGCGAGACGCCCAGTGCCGCGGCGGCGTCCTCCACGGTCAGAATCGCCTCGTCGTCCTCGATGATCGCCACGAGCCGATTGGCGAGCACCGCGTCGTCGGACACCGTGGGAACCCGTGCCGTGAGCCAGGATTCGACGGTGCCGCACGCCCGGTCGAAGTCGTCCAGCGCCACCGCGGCGCTCACCTCGGCGTGCAGGCCGGGAACGTCCAGGGCCGGGTAGCCGTCGAGCACCGTGCGCGCGTCGTCGGTGACCGCCGGCGTCGCCGCGGGCCGCAGCAGCGCCCCCACCACCCAGCCCGCACCGGACAGATCACGATGCGAGCGCACCGTCGTCGCGCCGGCCAGGCCGACGAGATCCTGCTCGACCACGAGGTTGAGCGCCGGGAAGGCGAGCACCTCCTGCCGGGAAACCCTGCCGGGCGCCAGGTTCCAGCGCGAGATCCAGAACCAGCGCACCAGCTCGCCCGCGGCGGGGGAGGGCGGTCGCCGCTCGAACGTGGGCAGCCGCGCCGGGTACAGGATGCCGCGGGGATTCATCGTTCGATCGTAGCCGCGGCCGGCCGCAGGGGAGCCTGTCGCGAATCTTCAATCCGTGCGGGCCGCTGCGCCCCTAGCGTTGTGGGCATGACCGAGAACACGACCGCCGCGAGCGGCGCACACACCACTGACGGCGTCCCGCACTCCTTCACCTCGCTGACCCCGTTCCTCGCGATCCCCGGCGCCGGGGCCGCCATCGACTTCTACCGCGACGTGTTCGGGGCCCGGGTCCTCGGCGTCACCGAGATGGGCGGGGCGATCGTGCACGCCGAACTCGACTTCGGCCGCGGCCGGCTGCAACTGGGGGAGCCGAACCCGCAATTCGGGCTCGTACCCATGCCCGACGGTGACGCGGACTGCTACTCGCTGGGGCTCTACTGCAGCGACGTCGACGGCGTGGTCGCGCGGGCCGAGGCCGCGGGCGCCACGATCCGGGAACCCGTCGCGAACTTCGTCTCCGGGGACCGGTTCGCCAGTATCCGCGACCCGCTCGGCGTGCGCTGGTCGATCATGACCCGTGTCGAGGACCTGAGCGACGAGGAGAGCGCCGCGCGGGTCGAGGAGTGGGCGGCGGCCCAGGGGTGAGCCGCTAGCGCGTGATGTCGGCGCGGGCGATCCGCAGGACGCCCGCGCCGAACACGAGTGCGCACAGCACGGCGAAGTACAGCAGCGACCAGGTCGGGCCGCCGAAGGGACTGTCGAAGGTGCTCATCTGGCCCGCGCCGAGTTCGGCGTTGCGGAACGGGGAGTAGTGCTGCAGCGCGAGGCCGAGGTCGCCGGTGACGAAGGTGAAGAACGATTCGACGCCGAAGCGCCACAGCAACACCAGCATCAGGATCAGTCCCGGCCGGGGCACCAGCGCGGCGAGCCCGACGGCGAGCACCGCGATCAGCCCCAGGTAGCAGGGGACGCCGATCAGTAGGCGGATCCCCTCGGCCGACGTCGCATCGACGTTTCCCCAGATGTCCGGGTACAGGCGCGGCACCGCCACCAGCAGCACGAGCACCGCGATGAGGCCCGCGGCCGCGCCGATGGCGCCGAACACCACCGCTTTGGCGACCGGGAGCAGCCGGCGCCGGGGCTGCCGGGCGAACACGGCGTCGATCGTGCCGTTCCCGAACTCGCCCGCGGTGGAGAAGACCGGCCCGGCCATCAGGATGAACGTGGAGAAGATCAGCACCCAGTAGGCGGCGTTGTTCGTCTGCATGCCCCCGGCGCCGTTGATCTTGTTCTGCGAGGCCGCCTCCGCGATCGCGAGATTGATCAGGACCGGGACCGCGATCGCCGCGGGAACGGCGACCGCGACCGACGGACTCCGCCACGACAGCTTCGCCAGCTCACTGCGCACCGCCCTGATCACGGCATCTCCTCGTGTGCGGTGCCGCGGCCGGGGTAGTCGACGTTGCCGCGGGTCAGTTCCAGATACGCCGCTTCCAGTGGCCGCGGACCGGACACCCCGCTGATCAGGTCGTCGCGGGTGGTGTCGCTGAGCACGCGACCGCGGCCGAGGACGACGATCCGGGAGGCGGTCAGTTCGACCTCGGGCAGGTCGTGCGAGGCGATGAGCAGGGTGGTCCCGGCCGCCGCCAGCTCCAGCAGCAGGCCCCGAAGCCAGAGCACCCCGTCCACGTCGAGTCCGGTCGCCGGCTCGTCGAGCAGGACCGTCGACGGTTCGCCGAGCAGCGCCGAGGCGATCGCGAGGCGCTGCGCCATGCCGAGCGAGAAGCCGCCGACGCGCCGGTTCCGCACCGGGGCCAGGCCCACCCGCTCGAGCGTGCGGTCCACCGCCGCGTCGGTGACACCGCTGAGGCGGGCCTGCCAGCGCAGGTGGGCGCGCGCCGTGTGGGCGGGGTTGGCGGCGAACGGCCCCAGGCCGACGCCGATCGCGCCCGGGCGATGGCGGCCGGCGACGGCACCGTCGACCTGCACGGTGCCCGCGTCGGGGTGGACCAGGCCGGCCACCATGCGCATCACCGTCGATTTTCCGGCCCCGTTCGGCCCCAGCAGGTACGTGATCGCACCCGCCGGGGCCGCGAAGCGGACGTCATCGACCACCGTGACGCCGCCGAGCCGTTTGGAGACGCCGTTGACCCCGATCATCGGGGAGGATCAGTACCCGAAGTTCGGGTTGCCGGTGCAGGACATCGCCGCGCAGTTGGCCTTCCAATCGAACTTCCACAGGCCGCCCTCGCGCACGTAGGAGTAGCGCGCGGAGTTCGCCGGGAAGCCGACGACGATGGCGCTGAGGGTGACGGTGGCGTTGGAGCCGTTGACGTTCGCGGGCCCGACCGCCCGCGCCGTCGCTCCGAGGAAGTCGTACACGCCGTTGAACGCCATGACCTTCTCCAGCTCGGGTCGGGCCTTCTGCCCGTTGACCGAGACGGCGACCTTGTCGTTCATGGAGATGTTCGGGTTCCAGAACGCGGCGGCCTGGCGCTCGAACTGCGCGGCGGTCGGCTTCTCGGCCCGCACGTAGAGATCCGCAGCGGAGGTGCTCCGGACACCGGTGTCGGCGGACGCGGGGGCGGCGACGATCGTGGCGGTGGCTGCGGCGGCGACCGCGCCGATGGCGGCGGCCTTCAGTGATGGGTGCATGGGTACGACGTCCTCCTCGATTCAGGTGAGCGAATCCTAAGTCGAGTCCTGTAGGGTATGCAAGCCTTACCGGCGTGGCCGGCGCCACAGCGGATCGAGTCCGCGACCAGGCGCGAACAGCGGTCTACCGTGGAGTCCATGAGCGAGGAACAGGGCAGCTACGTCACCGCGAACCGTCCGTACGAGCGCGACACCCGCTACATCGAGACCCGGATCACCCGCGACGGGCGCGACGGGTACCCGGTCGAGGCGGGCCGGTACCGGCTGGTCGCGTCGTACGCGTGTCCGTGGGCGACGCGGACGATCATCGTGCGACGGCTCCTCGGCCTCGAGGACGCGATCTCGCTGGGCATCTGCGGCCCGACGCACGACAAGCGGTCGTGGACGTTCGACCTCGATGAGGGCGGCGTCGACCCCGTCCTGAACATCCCCCGCCTGCAGGACGCCTACTTCGCGCGGGTGCCGGACTACCCCAAGGGCATCACCGTGCCCGCGATCGTCGACGTCCCCAGCGGTGCCGTGGTCACCAACGACTTCCCTCAGATCACCCTCGACTTCGAGCTCGAGTGGGTCGACTTCCATCGCGCAGGCGCTCCGCAGTTGTACCCGGAGGACCTGCGGGCGGAGATCGACGAGGTGAACGCCCACGTCTACCGTGACGTGAACAACGGCGTGTACCGATGCGGTTTCGCCGGCTCGCAGGAGTCCTACGACGCCGCCTACGATCAGTTGTTCTCGCGGCTCGACTGGCTCAGCGAACGGCTGGCGACGCAGCGGTACCTGGTGGGCGACACCATCACCGAGGCCGACGTGCGGCTGTTCACCACGCTCGCCAGGTTCGATCCGGTGTATCACGGCCACTTCAAGTGCAACCGGGAGAAGCTGAGCGAGATGCCGGTGCTGTGGGCCTACGCGCGCGACCTGTTCCAGACTCCGGGCTTCGGCGACTCCACCCACTTCGACCACATCAAGCGCCACTATTACGAGGTGCACCGCGACATCAACCCGTCCGGCATCGTCCCGAAGGGCCCGGACCTGCGGAACTGGTTCACCCCGCACGGACGGGAGAAGCTGGGCGGCAGCCCCTTCGGCGCGGGCACGGCCCCCGCGCCGCTACCGATCCCCGCGGGCTGAGCGATAGGGCCCGACCTTCAGGCGGCCTGGTCGGGGGCGGTGGATCGGTGGACCTGTCCTGTGGGGGTGCGGGTTTCGACGGTGTGCCGTCCTGACGGGTCGTCAACGGTTGCGCTCCGCCAGCCGGGGGCCTCCTTGGCGTAGTTGCACGCCGCGCACAGCCCCTGCCCGTTGTCGAAGCTGGTCGGGCCTCCCTCGGCGTGCGGGGTGACGTGATCGCTGTGGGCGATCGGGGCGTCGCAGTACGGAGTGCGGCAGTACCGGTCGCGGATGCGGATCAGGTCCGCCAGGCCGTGAGGGAAGAGCCGCTGACGCGACTCCATCGCCACCACTGCACCCGTCGCCGGGGCGACGAACAGTCTGCGCACCCACGCCACACCGGCGGCGGTGGCTTTGCCGACGAGGTTGCGGGCGATCTCCGCCGGCATGACCCCGCCGCCGTCGAGGTGTGCGGTGCCGGGCTGATCACCGAGAAGCGCCTCGGCGGAGACGGTGAGGTTCACGGTGACCGGCTGCCCATCGGCGGCGGCACGACCGGTCAGACGCTCGAACGCGGTATCAGCCATGACCTGCCCCAGCGTTCGCGGCTCCTGATCGTGGCCGGCGAGGGCGGCGGCGTGCTTACGCAGTGCGGCGTAGGCGCCTACCGCCTGGGCCGTCGGCAGTAGTAGCGACAACCTGGCCATCCCCTCGGGGTGCGGGCGGAGGGTCACGGTGCGGTCCTTCGCCGCTGCCGCCTTGCGGTCCACCGTTGCGCGTGCATCCAACCGATAGGCGATCTGCTCGACCTTGGCGGCGATCTGCTTGAGTCCCAGCCCGGCGAGGGTGGCCGGATCGGCGCAGAGTTCCTCGTCGGCCGTACGGCGCTCGACCGGATCCAAGTGCGAGAGGCCTTCGAGCAGAGTCGGGATCGCCTCCGGGCAGAGGTCACCGTTGTAGAGGCGGGCGCGGGTGTGCGGCATGTACTTCTCCAACTCCACCGCCCGCGTCAGCATCCGCGCGCCGGTGTTCGCGGAGACGTGCAGGGCCCGCGCGACCTCCGCGGCCACCCCCTGCCGCCACCGCTCCTGCGGCAACCCGGCTGCGGCCCGCTCGCAGACCCGCTGCCGAAGCAGATCCGCCGCCGCCGCATACTGTTCGAATGCTAGGCGGCAACGCTGCAGTTCACTCGAACGCAATCGCTCCACCGCATCCGCGCCTGCTAACGCGAACGATGCCGGATCATGGTGTAATACAGTGTCGTTCTCCATACTCGAAGGCTACGCCGACCCACCGACAAGTATTCGATTGAACATCAAAGGCTCGAACGTATTGATCTCGGGACCGGTCCGGCAGGCCGCGGCGAATCAGCTCGCCGACGAGGCTGCGGTAGAGCCCGGCGGGATCGCGTTCGACCATCGAGAACTGCGGGTTCCCGGGGGAGAGCCGGATGGCCGTGCGGTCGGCGCCGATCGCGTCGGTCACCGCGTCGACCACCTCGAGGGCGAACCGCATCCGGTTCGCGGAGGACCCTCCGTACCGGTCGTGGCGCAGGTTCGTATTGTCCGCGAGGAACTGATGGATCAGATAGCTGTTTGACGTCCTGCCGTGCATCTATGACGAGAATGGCTCCCCGAACGAATCCGCGACGCCGTGGCTCGCCGCGACGCTGCGCGCCGAGCGCGCTCGCATCGACGAGGGCATCCGCGACCTCCTGCGTGCCCGGGAGGTTCTGGACGGGGTGATCGACGCGACCGAACCTTCCGGCCTCACGTGAACGCGCCGAGTCCCCGGAACTCCCGTGCGGCGAGATCGGCGACCGCGAAGTCGTGCTCGCGCCCCGCGGCGTCGCCGTCCTCGTCGAACCAGGCGGCGGAGAGTCCGGCGAAGGCGATCACCCACCGCAGCAGGCGCTCCCGGTCGAGGCCGGAGGCCGCGACGATCACCTCCAACTGCCGGGCGAACCGGCCGGGATCCGCGGCCGTCTCCAGCTCGGGATTGGTGAGCAGGTTGGCGTAGTCGTACCCGCGTTCGCCGCGAACGCATTTCGGGTCGATGGCCAGCCATCCGCGCTCGCCGAAGTCCAGCACGTTGCCGTGATGGACGTCCCCGTGCAGCACCACTTCCTCACGCGGGTCCGCGAGGAGCCCCTGCGCGACGGACCACGACCGCTCGTACCGCGGACCACGCCCGTGGGCCTGCTCGAGAGCGCCGAACCAGTCGCGCAGCCCGACGGGGCGGGTGTCCGGCCCGCCGGGCCGGTCCCGATGCAGGTGTTCGACGGTGCCGCACAGGATCCGGGTCGCCTCGTCGTCGCGGCCCGTGAGCGCCATCGTGAGCAGGTCCCGCGATCCGGTGGCCCGCTCCATCAGCACGGTGTCGCCCTCGCGGGCGTAGACGCGGGCCGCACCGTCGCCGTCCCACCACTGCAGGACCGCCGCACCGTCGCGCTCCTCATCGGTCCGCGCGCGCTTGAGCATCCCCGAACACCCGGCGACCCCGGCCGGCCCGTGCATCCGCACGGGCAGCAGGTCGCTGCCGGGCGTGGAGAACGGGGCGCCGTCCGCGGTGAGGTTCCAGCGGCTGCACGCCTCGGCCCACGGGCCGGGTTCGACGGGATGCACGCTTCACCACGGTAGTCGCAGGCATGATGGCGGTATGAGTATCAGCGCCCAGGAGATCGTCGACGAGTTCTACGCGAACGGGGGCACCGTGACCAGCATGCCGTTCGAGCGGGCGCTGGTGGTGGTGCACAGCGTGGGTGCCAAGTCGGGTGCGCCGCGAGTCAATCCGGTCGCCTCGATCCGCGACGGGGAGAGCTGGCTGCTCGCGGCCTCGGCGGGTGGCAGGCCGACCAGTCCGGCGTGGTACTTCAACCTCACGGCGAACCCGGACGTCGAGATCGAGTACGCGAACGGCGACGGCGGCATCTCCACCGCGCACGTGCACGCGGAGGAGCTGACGGGACCCGACCGCGACGCGGCCTGGCGGCGGATCGTGGAACGATTCCCCGGCTTCAGCGGCTACGAGCGGTCCGCGGGCGAGAGGGTCATCCCCGTCCTGCGCCTCACGCCCCGCCCAGAGGACGTGCGCTCCACGACGTTCGGCCGCGTTCGGGAGCATGATAGGGGCGTGAGCGATTTCAACAAGGGCATCATCGACGAGTTCCGCGGCAACAACGGCACCGTGACGGCCATGGGCTTCGGCCGGTCGCTGGCGCTGGTCCACAGCATTGGGGCCAAGTCCGGCGAGCCGCGGGTCAATCCGCTGGCGGCCATCCCGGACGGCGACGGCTGGCTGCTGCCCGCCTCCGCCGGCGGATCACCCAAGAACCCCGCGTGGTACCACAACCTCAAGGCCCACCCGGATATCGAGATTGAGTATCCGAACGCCGAGGGCGGCATCTCGACCGCGCAGGTGACCGCTCACGAGCTGACGGGCGCCGAGCGCGACGAGGCGTGGGCCCGGTTCACCGCCCGCTCGCAGGGGTTCGTGGAGTACGAGAAGGCCGCTCAGGGGCGTGTGATCCCCGTCTTCCGGCTGAGCCTTCGCTGACCCGCATCACCACGTACGCCGCAGCTGCAGTGGCGATCAGCAGCCCGCCGGAGACGCCGACCGTCGTGGTCACCGCGTCGACCCAGGCCGAGCGGGCCGCGCCGGCGAGGCCCGCACCGTCGTGCCCGCCGAGCCCGTCCGCCCGGACGAGGGTCTCGCCGAGCGTGCGCGACATCCCGTCGTACCGGGTGAACACCGCGGTCGCCACGGACCCCAGCACCGCGAGGCCCAGCGCGGTGCCCAGCTCGAAGCTCATCTCCGACATCGACGACGCCTGCCCGGCCCGCTCGGGCGGCGCCGCATCGAGCGCCACCGCGGAGACGAACGTGAACAGGGTGCCGTAACCGACGCCCGCGACCACCGTGCCGAGGACGTACAACCACGACGGTCCGCCGACGCCGAGGCCGACGAGTAGGAACTGGCCGGCCGCCGCGAACAGCAGCGCGGCCACGAACGTGGTGCGGCGGCCGAGGTACTGCTCGATCCAGGTCGCGCGCATCGAGAAGTAGGCGACCACCGCCGCCGCGGGGAGGCCCAGCAGGGCCGCGGCCAGCACGTCGAAGCCGACCACCGACTGCAGGTAGATGCCGGTGAGGTACGACATCGAGCCGAGCGTCGCCATGGCGGCGATGGTGCCCGCGATCGCCATCGCGAAGGTGCGGTTGCGGAACAGGTCGAACGGGATCAGCGGGTGGGCGGCGCGGCGCTGCTGCGCGATGAACGCGACCAGGAACACCGCACCGGCCGCGCCGATCAGCAGGACCGAGGCGTCCACGCCGTGCCCCGCCGCGGATTTCACCGAGTACACCAGGGGGAAGATCGCGGCCATCGATAGGGCCACACCCACCAGGTCGAACGACGCCGAGGTCCCGCTACGGAACTCGGGGATCAGCAGGGGGCCGGCCACGAGGAAGGCGAGGAACACGGGGGCGTTGATGAGGAACACCGAGCCCCACCAGAAGTGGTGCAGCAGTACGCCTCCGATGACGGGACCGACCGCCATGCCGAACGAGAACGCCGAGGTCCAGATGCCGATCGCGATTCCCCGGGCGCGGGGATCGCGGAAGATGTTCGCGATGAGCGCGAGGCTCGCGGGCAGCAGCGTGGCCCCGCCGACGCCCATGAGGGCGCGGGCGGCGATGAGCAGTCCCGCCGACGGTGCGAAGGCCGCGATCACCGAGGCGATGCCGAACAGGCCCGCCCCCCACGTCATGAGGCGCCGGCGCCCCCACCGGTCGCCCAGGTTGCCCATCGTGATGAGCAGGCCCGCGAGCATGAACGGGTAGATGTCCAGGACCCACAGCTGCTGCGCCGGACTCGGGTGCAGCGCCGCGGTGAGGTGCGGCATCGCCAGGTACAGCACCGAGGCGTCCATCGAGACCAGGAACACCGGCAGGAGCAGCGCGGCGAGACCTGCCCAGGCGCGGCGCGGGGTGACGGACACGGGACTTCCTCCGGTGGAGACGGCAGACGCGTACGGCGTACGCTCGGTGACTGGGTACACTGTACGCACCCGGGCCGAGCCCGGTCAACGCCAGGCCCGGTCGACGGAGAAAGGGGCGCAGGTGGCGGAGACACCCCTCACACGCGAGGCGATCGTCGCCGAGGCCGTGCGCCTCGCCGACGAGGGCGGCCTCGAGAAGGTGTCGATGCGGCGGATCGCCGACTCGCTCGGGGCCGGAGCGATGTCGCTCTACCGGCACGTCCCGGACAAGGACACGCTGGTCCGCGACATGGCCGCCGCCGTCGGCGCCGAGTACACCTACCCGGCCGAGCTGCTGGGGGATCCGGACTGGCGCGCGCGCATCCACGTCGCCGCGGAGGCCGATATGCGGCTGTACCTGCACCACCCCTGGGTGCTGCTCGCGCACTCGATGCCGCGGGCGGCGATGGCGCCCTCGTCCGTGCTCTGCTTCCACTGGCTCGTCGAGGCGTGCACGCACCTCACCGAGACGGTGGTGGAGGCGGCGGAACTGACGCTGCACGTGTGGAATCACGTGCAGGGCGCCGGCGTCGGCGCGGTGGGCAGGCTGCTGCTCGCCCCCGGCTCCTCGCTCGAGGGGGCGGGGTTCGTGGCGGACCTGGCCGACAGCCCGCTGATCGGGGAGCTGCCGCTGCTCGAGGAGCTCGTCGCCGTGAACAGGCCCGAGCTGTGCGCGGTGATGCCGCTGCTGCACTCCGGCGTCGACGCGCTGTGCGACGGCTTCGCCGTGCGTTTCCAGCGCTGAGCCGGTCAGCCCTCCGCGCGGCGCAGGACGAACGCGGCGGTCCCCGCGATCCGCGGATCGGCGTCGCCGGCCAGATCGCGCAGCGCCGATGCCGCGGCGGCGGTGGGGATCTCGGCCAGTGCCTGCACCGCGCGCTGGCGCACGGCGTAGTCGGCGGCCGGCCCCGCCAGCGCCGCCAGGGCGTCGCTGATCGCCTCCGCGCCGGGATCCCCGGCGGCGATCACACCGAGGGCCTCCGCCGCGTCGACGTCCTTCTCCCCGGCGGCCACCATGCGCAGCAGCTGCTTCGCGGCCCGCGGGTCGCGATCGCCCCGCAGTCCCAGCGCGACGGCGGCGATCGCCCGCACCGCGTCGTCGTCGTGGTCGAGCGCGGCGCGCAGCGGACCGTCGCCTCCCGGGATCTCGGCGAGGGCCTCGGCCGCCCGGCGGCCCACGGCCGGATCGCCGGAGGCGAGGGCGGCCTCCAGCCGGGCCGGGTCCAGGCCCTTCGCCTGCGCCAGCGCCCACCGCAGGGCGCCCGCCACGTTGGTGCTCTCCTCCTCGAGGAGCGCCTCCGCGAGCGCGTCGACGGGGGCCCGCCCCGCGTTCGTCAGCGCGGCGTGCTGCCGCGCCCCGGGGGAGCCGCTGCCCAGGCGGGAGAGCAGGTCCACGACGCCGAGCACCTGATCCCAGTCGCGCGGGCCGGCGTCCGCGACCCGGTGCAGCCGCTCCACCAGCTCGGTCTCCAGGCGGATCCGCTCCCTGCTGCGCGCGATCAACTCCGCGACCAGCTGCTCCGGCGCGAACGCCGGATCGTCGAGCGCGCGGCCGATCTCCTTGAGCGACAGCCCGATCGAGCGCAGGCTCTCCACGTGGAAGATGCGCCGGACATCGGCGGGGGAGTACTCGCGGTACCCGGTCGAGGTCCGCTCGGAGGGCCGGACGAGGCCCAGCGCGTCGTAGTGCCGCAGCATCCGCGCGCTGACCCCCGACCGTCGCGCCACCTCGCCGATCCGCATGTCCTTCTTGTCCTTCCGCTCATTCGGTGCGGCCGAGCGCCGCCACGCGCTTCGCCTCGTGCACCGCGCCCGCGAACCCGGAGTCCGGGTCCTCGAGCAGGCGCACGGTCTGCGCGACGTGCTCGCGCGCGGCGCCGGTCGTCGCCGGCGCCGACTCCAGCGCGGCGATGCCCTCCTCGCCGAGCGCCAGGATCGCCCGGCTCAGGCTGCGCCGGGTCCCGTCGTCGCCGCGCCCCAGCTGCGTCACCAGGGCGAGGGCGGCGGACGTTCGGGCATCCGGGCCCGGGGCCAGGGCACCGACGGTGCGCCACGCCGCCCGCGCGACCTCGGTGTCGGCATCCCCGACCAGACCGAGGGCGTCCCGGAACGCCGCGCCCGCCTCCGGGGCGCCGACCTTCGACAGCGTGTGCAGCGCCTGGCTCCGCGCCTGCGGGACGGGCGAGGCCAGTTCCGCGCGCAACAGCGGCACCGTCGCCGCCGCGGGCAGCCGCGTCAGGGCCCAGGTCAGCATGTCGCGCACGAAGAAGTCCGGTTCGACGCCGCAGCGCTCGACGAGCGCCGCGGCGTCCACCGACCCCGGCGAGGTGCCCGCGGCGAGCGCCGCGCGCAGCCGGATCGACGGGGTGGAGTGGTCGAGAGCGATGCGGGCCATGGTGGCCACCTCCTTACGCGATGTCGGTGGCACCAGTGCAGACCTTGTCACGATGGCAAGGTCAAGCCCCGCAGCTCAGCGGTTCACTCCTTGTCGGCGTCGACCACCTTCGCGCCGTCGGCGGCGCGCTGGACGGCGGCGGCACCGTCGTGCGCGCCCTTGCGGGTGGAGTAGGCCTGCCCCTGCGCCACGACCTCGCCGTTGCCGGCCTTGAGGCGGAAGCGGAACTTGCCCGCGGAGTCCTCGTACACCTCGAACTTGCCTGCCATGCGGAACACCTTTCCAGTGGGGACCCCCGGTGATCGGGGCCGGATGCAGCGTACGGCGTGGCACACCCGATTGTGCGGCGAAGCGAGGGACCAGTCTTTCCCAAGCGTCATGGCTATCGTGGAATCCGACAGACGGACGAAGAGGGGTGGCATCGCTATGGGCATCATGGACAGGGTCCGCGGCGAACTCGTCGACATCATCGAGTGGCTCGAGGACGACCGGTCGACGATGGCGTGGCGGTTCCCGCGCTACAACAACGAGATCAAGAACGGCGCGCAGCTGATCGTGCGCGAGGGCCAGGAGGCGCTGTTCGTCTACCGCGGCCAGCTCGCGGACCGGTACGCGCCGGGCAACTACCAGCTGGTCTCCGAGAACATGCCCATCATGTCCACCCTGCAGGGCTGGCCCCACGGCTTCAAGAGCCCGTTCCGCAGCGAGGTCTACTTCATCAACACCCGCCCCATCACCGACCTGCGGTGGGGCACCGCGAACCCGATCACCATCCGGGACCAGGACTTCGGCATGGTCCAGGTGCGCGCCAACGGGCTCTGCGTCGTGCGCGTCGTGGATTCCGCGACGTTCCTGCGGCAGGTGATCGGCACCGATTCCAACGTGGACTCCGACGAGATCGCGGAGTTGTTGCGGCGCATCATCACCACCGCGTTCTCCGAGATGCTCATCGAGACCGGCGTGGGCGCGATCGACCTGCAGGCGCGGCAGCGGGAGCTGGCCGCGCAGCTGCAGCAGTACGTGCAGTCGAAGGTCAACCAGCAGTACGGCCTCGCATGCGAGTCGATCGAGCTGAACATCTCCCTGCCCGACGAGATCACCCAGGCGATGACCCGCGGCGTCGCGCGCGGCGTGGAGGAGAAGGGCTACTACGGCAACGTCGGCGATATGAACCGCTTCCAGCAGGGGCGGGCGGCGGATTCGATGCTCGGCGCGGCCACCAACGAGGGCGGCGGCGCGGGGCAGTTCATGGGCGCCGGCATGGGAATGGCCATGGGACAGCAGTGGGCGCAGAACTTCCAGAACCCCCAGGGGGCCCAGAGCCAGCCGGGGCAGGCATCGCCGCCGCCGCTGCCGAACGCGCAGGTCTTCCACGTCGAGCAGAACGGGCAGTCGGCGGGTCCCTTCCCGATCGAGCAGCTGCGCGGCATGAACCTGACCCCGCAGACCCTGGTGTGGTCGCCCGCGCTCACCGGCTGGACCCCGGCCGGGCAGGTGCCCGCGCTGGCCCCGCTGTTCGGGCGGACCCCGCCGCCGCTGCCGCCCCGGAGCTGACCGTGACCGTGCCACCGCCGCTGCCCGGTCGCCCTGAGCGGCAACCGGATCCGCCGCGCCCGCTGGTGCCCGGCGTACCGTCGGCGAACGACCGCGAGATGCTGCAGGTGACCGAGCAGACCCGGACGTACCCGTGCGCGAACTGCGGGGACGCGCTCGTCTACGACCCGGACATCGGGAAGCTGCGCTCGCCGAGCTGCGGCAGCACCTACCCGGTGTTGCTGGACACGCGCAAGGCGCTGATCCCGCATCCGTTGGGGCCCACCATGAACGCGCTCTACGCGCGGGCGTCCTCGGCGGCGGCGGTGCAGGTGGTGGACCACGAGGTGGTGTGCCAGAACTGCGGCGGGCACACGCTGTTCAGCGGAACCCTCACCGCGACCCGCTGCCCGTACTGCAACACGCCGATCCAGCGGACCGACGTGCAGGTGGCGCCCGCGCGCCTGCCGATCGACGGGATCCTGCCGCTGCGCGTCGGCGACGACCGCGCCCGGGAGAACATCGAGGCCTGGATCAACAGCCGCTGGTTCGCGCCCCGCGAGTTCAAGAAGTACCGGGTCCTCGGCTCGTTCAGCAGCGTCTACCTCTCGTACTACAGCTACGACGCGGAGGTCACCACCGACTACTCCGGCTCCCGCGGCACGCACCACACGCGCCGCGACCGGGACGGCAACCTGGAGACGTACACCGAGTGGTGGCCGGTGAGCGGGCGGGTGCACAACAGCATCCGGCAGCTCGCCGAGTCCGCGAACACGGGCCTCGACTCGCACCGGGTGCGCGAGCTCGAGCCCTGGCCCACCGAGCAGGCGGTCACGTACACGCCCGAGTTCGTCGCCGGGCACCTGGCCCGTACCTACGACGGTGACGCGGCGCAGGTCTTCGAGGCCCAGGCGCGGCCCCGGATCGAGGGCATCATCGAGAACACGGTGCGCCGCGACATCGGCGGCGACGAGCAGCGCATCCGGTCGATGAACCCGGTGTATCAGTCGATCGACTTCCTGTACCTGCTCATGCCCGTCTGGCTGCTCACCGTCACGTTCGCGAACAAGCCGTTCCAAGTGTTCGTCAACGGCGTCACCGGTGAAGTGCAAGGTCAGCGGCCGTGGAGCGCGATCAAGATCACCGCCGCCGTCATCGCGGGGTTGCTGCTGGTCGCGCTCGCGGTGTACCTCTACATGCAGGCCCGCGGCGGATAGCCGCGCGGCGGCGAGGAGGAACGCATGACCTGGATCATCGTGGTGCTGCTGGCGATCGTCGTCCTGGCCGTGGTCGCGGCCACCGGCTTCGCGATCGCACTGGTGCGCAACAGTCGCCGCCAGCAGCGGGCGGAGGCGCGGATGCCGTTCCCGTCCCACGCGCCGCTGTCCTGGTCCGGCTCGCACGTGCCCGAGGCGCGGTTGCACCGGCGCATCCGGTCGGCGCTGCGCGCGTTCGATCAGCCCGCGGGTGCGTTGTCAGCGGCCCAGCTCGACGCGCAGGTGACGCTCACCGTCGCGGCGCAGGAGCTGGACGACCGGCTGGTGACCATCGCCTCCCTCCCCGAATCGGAGAAGGGCGCGGCGATCGAGGCGGCCACGGCGGATGTCGCCGACCTCGAACGGCGGATCGCCGACACCGTCGTCGTGCGCCCGCAACTGCCGCCGTCGGCGACCTGACGAAAGCTGTCGGGGGCGGTCACTAGACTGCCGGTGTGACTTCAGCGAACTCCTCGACCAAGCCCACGATGCTCCTGATCGACGGGCACTCGATGGCGTTCCGCGCGTTCTTCGCGCTCCCGCTCGACGGTGGCCGCTTCCGCACCAAGTCCGGGCAGCCCACCAACGCCGTGTACGGCTTCACCTCGATGCTGATCAAGCTGCTCAAGGAGGAGGCGCCCGGCTACGTCGCCGCGGCGTTCGACGTCTCCCGCAAGACCTTCCGCGCCGAGATGTACCCGGAGTACAAGGCGCAGCGGTCCTCCGCCCCGGACGACTTCCGCGGCCAGGTGGACGTGGTGAAGGACGTGCTCGCGGCCATGGGCATCCCCACCATGGCCGAGGAGGGGTACGAGGCGGACGACATCATCGCCACGATGACCACCCGGGCCCAGGCCGAGGGCTTCAGGGTGCTCATCGTGACCGGTGACCGGGATGCGCTGCAGCTCGTCAACGAGGACGTGACGGTGCTCTACCCGCGCAAGGGCGTCTCCGACCTCACCCGGTTCACCCCGGAGGAGGTGGAGGCGAAGTACGGCCTCACCCCGGCGCAGTACCCGGACTACGCGGCCCTGCGCGGGGACCCGTCGGACAACCTCCCGGGCATCCCCGGTGTGGGGGAGAAGACCGCCGCCAAATGGATCCGCGAGTACGGCAACCTCGAGGGCCTGGTCGCGGACGTCGACAAGGTCAAGGGCAAGGTGGGCGACTCGCTCCGCGAGAACCTGGCCACGGTGCAGCTCAACCGCCAGATCACCGAGATGGTGCGGGACATGACGTTGCCGTACGTTCCGGAGGACCTGGCGCTGCAGCCGTGGAACCGGGAGGCCATCCACCAGCTGTTCGACGATCTCGAGTTCCGGGTGCTGCGCGAGCGGATCTTCACCGAGCTCGCCAGTACGGAGCCGGAGGCGGACGAGGGCTTCGAGATCTCCGGCGGCATCGTCGCCCCGGGCACCGTCGCCGAGTGGCTGGCCGAGCACGCCGCCTCCGGCGAGCGGTCCGGCCTCGGCGTGATCGGCCCGGAGGTCGTGGTCGACGGTGACGCGGAGGCGGTCGTCATCGCGGCGCCGGACGGCGAGGGCGGCTACATGGAGCTCTCGACGCTGACCCCGCACGACGAAGCGGCACTCGGGGCGTGGCTCGCGGACGAGGCGCAGCCGAAGGCGGTGCACGAGGCCAAGTGGGCGATGCACGCGCTGTCGAGCCGCGGCTGGACGCTGGGCGGGCTCACCTCGGACACGGCGATCGCCGCCTACCTGGTGCGGCCGGGCCAGCGCAGCTTCAACCTCGACGACCTGTCGGTGCGGTACCTGCACCGGGAACTGCGCGTCGAGTCCGGCGGGGACGATTCGCAGCTCTCGCTCCTGGACGATCCGGACGATTCGGCGGGGGAGAAGGCGCAGCAGGCCATCCTGCGGGCGCGCGCGGTCGTGGACCTCGCCGCCGCCCTGGACGAGGAGTTGGACAACATCGAGTCCCGCCCGCTGCTCGCGGAGATGGAGCTGCCGCTGCTGCGGGTGCTCGACGTCATGGAGACCACGGGCATCGCGGTGGACACGGAGCACCTCGATTCGCTGCACAGTGAGTTCGGCGAGCGGATCCGCGCCGCCGAGGCGTCGGCGTTCGCGGAGATCGGCGAGCAGATCAACCTGGGCTCCCCGAAACAGCTGCAGGTGATCCTGTTCGACAAGCTGGGCCTGCCCAAGACGAAGAAGACGAAGACGGGGTACACGACCGACGCGGCCGCGCTGGAGGCGCTGTACGAGAAGGAGCCGCACCCGTTCCTGCAGCAGCTGCTGGAGCACCGCGACGCGACGCGGCTCAAGGTCACCGTCGAGGGACTGCTCAAGACGGTCGCCTCCGACGGGCGGATCCACTCCACGTTCAACCAGACGGTGGCGGCCACCGGACGGCTGTCCTCGACCGACCCGAACCTGCAGAACATCCCGGTGCGCACGGAGGCCGGCAGGCAGATCCGGCACGCGTTCGTCGCCGGAGACGGCTACGAGACGCTGATGACGGCCGACTACAGCCAGATCGAGATGCGCATCATGGCGCACCTCTCGGGCGACGAGGGGCTGATCGAGGCCTTCAACACCGGCGAGGACCTGCACAACTTCGTGGGCTCCAAGGCGTTCGGCGTTCCGATCGACGAGGTCACCCCCGACATGCGCCGCCGGGTGAAGGCGATGTCCTACGGTCTCGCGTACGGACTCTCGGCGTTCGGGCTCGCCGCCCAGCTAAAGATCTCCCGGGATGAGGCCAGGGATCAGATGGAGGCCTACTTCGCCCGGTTCGGCGGCGTCCGCGACTACCTCCAGGAGGTCGTGGTCGAGGCGGGCCGCAACGAGTTCACCGAGACCATCTACGGCCGTCGCCGGTACCTCCCCGATCTGACCTCGACCAACCGGATGCGGCGCGAGGCGGCCGAGCGGATGGCGCTCAACGCGCCCATCCAGGGCAGCGCCGCGGACATCATCAAGGTCGCCATGATCCGCCTGCAGGACCGGATCGCCGGCGCGGGCCTGAAGTCGCGCATGCTGCTGCAGGTGCACGACGAGCTGGTGCTGGAGGTGGCCGCGGGCGAGCGGGAGCAGCTCGAGGGGCTGGTGCGGGACACGATGGGCGGCGCCGCAGAACTGTCCGTGCCGCTCGAGGTGTCCGTCGGCTACGGCCGCAGCTGGGACGATGCTGCACACTAGCCATGTGATCATGTGGCAACATGAATAGAATGGGATGGGCTGCACCGACCCCGTCGCCCTGGGCGACTGGTGGATGTGCGGAATGCGGGAGTGGTGAGATGTGGCAGTCTGGATTCATGCGGCGCCGCTCGGATGAGGAGGGATCCTCGCGACCCGTCCCAGCGGTAACCGCTGGGGGCACAGTACAGTTCCACCTCGCGTCCCACGCCGGCACGTGCGCTGCGCGCACCGCACGGCGCTCCGGGAACATGTTTCAGGTCATCCGAGCGGCGTTCGCATCCCACCCATGAGCGCCGTCGAGGTCTCCCGGCGCCTGCCGCGGGCGTGGCGGTACGCGATCGCGGAGAGGCTGGAGTTCTTCACCTCTGCGCAGTGGTCGGAGGAGTCCGTCGCCGCGGCGATCGCCGATGTTGTATCAGCCCACCTCGCGCATCCCGTGGCCCGGGCTCTGCTGACGGCGCATCCCGAGGCTCCGCTCAGGGTCGTCGACGAGCGTCCGTTCCTAGGCGATCGGGGCGAGCTTCGTGAGGCCCTCGAGGGATTCCGCACCGTCGACCTTCTCTCGTCGCCGGACGTGCTCGACGTTCCCGGGCTGGCTCTACCCGACGTGGCCTCCGTCGCGCGCATGCTGGATGTGACCGCGCCCGAATTGGAGTGGCTCGCCGATCACGGCCAGTGGCTCCGGCATTCGGCGTCTCCGCTGCGGCACTACCGGGTCCGGCGCCTGGACAAACCGGCGGGTGGCGTCCGTGTGATCGAGGCGCCGAAGCCGCGACTCGCTGAGGCGCAGCGCCGCATCCTGCGGCGCGTGGTGGACCCGGCTGGGGCGCATCCCGCCGCCCGCGGATTCCGGCCCGGAGGGTCGGTTCTCGCGTATGCGGCCCCGCACGTCGGAACCCGGTCCGTGGTACGCCTCGACCTCCGCGACTGCTTCCCGACGGTGACGATGCCCCGCGTCCGTGGCGCCCTCCAGCGCCTCGGTTACCCCGTGCCCGTGGCGACGGTGCTCGCCGACCTGTGCACCGTCGCGACCCCCGGCGACGAGCTGCGTGGCCTCGATCCGTGGCACGCCGCCGCGCTGCGCGGGAGACACCTGCCGCAGGGAGCGCCCAGCTCGCCCGCGCTGGTGAACCTGGTGCTGCGCCGCCTCGACGCGCGGCTGACGGGCCTGGCCCGGGCGCAGGGTGCGCGCTACACCCGATACGGGGACGATCTCGCGTTCTCCGGCGCCGTGGATCCGGAACTGATCGCCGGCGTGGTGCCGAAGATCGTGAGATCGGAGGGGTTCTCGGTGAACCCGCGCAAGACCGGGATCATGCGTGCGGGCTCCCGGCAGGAGCTCGCCGGAATCGTGGTGAACGCGCGGGCGCAGGTCCCGCGTACCGAGTACGACGCCCTCCGCGCACTGCTGCACAACGCCGCCCGATTCGGTGCCGAGACCCAGAACCGGGGCGGGCACGCCGACTTCCGCGCCTACGTCCACGGCCGGATTGCGTGGGTGGCGCAGGGGAACGAGAGCCGCCGCGACCGCCTCCGGGCCATGGCGGACCGCGTCCGATGGTGAACCGGGTGCACGAGTAGCCTCAGCACGCGTGTTCACCATCGGCTTCGACCTGGACCTGACGCTCATCGACTCGCGGCAGCGGATCCTCACCGCGGCGCAGCGGGCGTTCTCCGATCTCGGTCACACCGTGGACGATGCGCTGCTGTTGCCGCACATGGGCGTCCCCATCGACGACGTGGCGCGCGAGGTGGTGCCGGGGATCGACGCGGAGCGGTTCCTCCGGCGCTACCGCCGGCACTACGACACCGACGTCACCACGCCGGTGCCGGTGCTCCCGGGCGCGCCGGAACTGCTCGCCGCGATCCGCGCCGCCGGAGGCTCCGCGGTGGTGGTGTCGGCCAAGCAGCAGGCCGCCGCCGAACGGGCCGTCGCCGACGCCGGGCTCGATCTGGCCGCGGTCGTGGGAGGGCGCTTCGGACCCCAAGGGCGAGGCGCTGCGCCGGTTCCCCGAGGTCCGGGCCTACCTGGGCGATCACGTCGAGGACGCGGCGGCAGCCCGGGCGGCCGGATGCCCGTTCATCGGGGTCACCACAGGGGAGTTCGGCGCGGCCGCACTGATACGCGCGGGGGCCGCGCACACGGTGGCCGATCTGGCCGAACTGGTGCCCGCGGTGGATCGTTTCGCGAGTCCCGGCACCCCCGGCGAACTGGACATACCGCCGAGTATTTGATATTGCATAACCTATGGGGCAGACATTCGCGGGCGCATCGGACAGCGTGTATCCGATGAGGGCGCGGACTATCGAGTGGAACACCTACGGCGACTCGCTGGCTCGCCGCCTGGTCACTCTGCGGCGTTCGCGGGGGCTGTCGCAGGAGAAGCTGGCGGAGCTTGCGGGGCTGCACCGGAACCAGATTTCGAACATCGAGCGGAACGTCAGCTCGAACGACGGTGTCTCCGACCCGCACATGTCCACCATGTACCGGCTGGCCGCCGCGCTGGATGTGGCGCCCGCACTGCTGCTGCCGGACCTCGACCGCCGGGTCGCGAACCGATCGCCGGAACAGGCGTCGGCGAAGGCGATCTCGGCGGTCGAGGCTGCGTTGCACGGTGCCGTCGACGAGGGCTGAGGACTACTTGGCCTTGGCGCTCGCGCAGGTGCGGTAGGCGTTCGCGACCGCGCGCTGCACGTTCTGCTGGTCGCCCGCCAGGCCGAACGCGGTGCCCGTGCCCTGGAAGGCCAGGCCAGCGACCCGCACCTGACGGAGGAGCACCGGCTCCGACGACGTGACGATCTCCGCGAACTGCCGCGAGCCGCCCGCGGCCTCGTCGAGGCGGCGCATCAGGCCCGGCGAGGACCGGTCGATCGCGGCGCGCAGCTGGCCCACGGTGCACGACGTGCCCGGCACGGCCCGCGACGACGTCGCATCGGGCTTCGGCTTCGGGGTGGGCGCGGCGGACGCGAGGGGCGCGCCCGCGAGGGCGATGGCGCCCAGGACGGCGGCGGTGGCGGCGGTGCGGCGGAAGGTCATTGAGTGCCTTTCGGTGGCGGTGGGGGTCAGTACTTGTGGCATTCGGCGATGACCTTGGCGATCTTCGCGTCGATCTCGGTGCGGTGCGCCCGGTAGTAGGCCGCCGCGGCGGGGTTGTCCTCGGTCAGCCGGTCGATGATCTTCTGCCGGTCCTGGGGCTTGGCGGTGAGCAACTCCGTGGCCTGCGCGCGGCCGCCGGGGGTCGCGTCCATGACGGCGATCGCCTCGGGGGCGATCACCTGCGTCGCGCGCTCGACCTGCGCGACGGTGCACTTGGTCCCGGGGACCTTGTCGTTCGGCGCGGCCGAGGCGACCGCGGGGGTGAGGGCGAGAGCGCCTGCGACAGCGGCGACCGCGGCGGCGATCCGGATCCGGTTCATGACTTCTCTCCTGTTCGGGCGGTACGACTGCCCAGCGAGACTACCGGGTCGCCAGGAACGAGGAAAGGACGGCGCCGGGCAAGAACAACCCGGTGCCGTCCGATCGAAACCCGTGTACTAGCTGGTGGTGCAGGTGGCCTTGATCGTGGCGATCTTCTGCTCCACCTGCGCCTTCGTGGGCCGGGCCTTGCCGTCGTGCACCTTCGGGTGTGCGGGCCGGGTCTGCCCGGGGTGCGTCTTCTGCCACTCCGCGCGGCGGGCGTCGCGGGCCTTCTTCGCGGCCGCGCGCGCCGCGGCCCGCTGCTCCGGGGTCTTGATCAGCATCTGCTCGAAGTGCTCCTTGGCCTTGGCGTGCGCGCTGACGTGCTTCCAGAACTCGGGCGCGACCTTCGCGGTGGCTCGCTCGACCTGGCCGACGTTGCACTGCGTGCCGGGCACGGGCGCCGTCGGCGACACGGGCGCGGCTCCGGCGGCGCCGGGGGCCAGCAGGGTTGCGCCGGACAGGGCCGCGGCGACGGCGGTGGCGGCGACCAGGCGGGAACGGGTGATTCGGTTCATGAGTCTCTCCTCGGAGCGGTCCGGCCACGTTCGGGCGGGCCGAGATCGAGGAGACCGGCGTCCGGTGAACGTGCGCCGTCAGTTCGCTGTGAGTTCCCTGGAACCCGGTCATCCGGCCGCAGAAGCGACTATCGGGGCTTATCGCAGACGAAGATCGCCGTGCCGGGGAAGATCGCGCCGCGCAGCGGGCTCCACTGGCCCCACTGCTCGGTGAATCCCTCGGGCCATTCCGGCTCGATCACATCGGTCACCCGGAACCCTGCCCCGACGATCTCGCGGATCCGGTCGCCCATCGTGCGGTGGTGCTCCACGTAGGTGGGGGCCCCGGCGTCGTCGGTCTCCACGTACGGCGACCGGTCGAAGTAGGAGAGCGTGGCCACCAGCCCGTCGGGCCCGGGATCGTCGAGGAACATCCAGCGCATCGGGTGGTTGACCGAGAACACGAACCGGCCGCCGGGGGCCAGGATGCGGAACGCCTCGCGCATCACCCGGGCGGAATCGGCGACGAAGGGGATCGCGCCGAACGCCGAACAGACCACGCCCGCGGCACCGTCGGCGACGGGCAGGTGCTCCGCGCCGGCCTGGACCAGGAGCGGGTTCCCGCCGCGCACGTGGGGGAGCCCGCGCCGGAGCATGCCGGCCGAGATGTCGATGCCCACCACGGTGGCACCCTGCGTGGCGAGCCAGCGGGCGCACGGGGCGCTGCCGCAGCCGATCTCCACCGCCACCGTCCCGGGCCCGACGGTGCCGAGCAGGCCGGCCTCGGACTCGCGCAACCCCTCGGGACACCACACGAACTCGCCGTCCGCAGTGTCCACGCCCAGGAAGGCGGCGTGCTCCGCGTGGTACGCCTCGGCGTCGGAATCCCACCAGGACCGGTTCGCAGCCTCGGAGCCGGCGCTGTCGCGGCGCATGTCGGGTGCGGGGCGATAGGTCACCAGTTGACTCTAGT
>JBEBXD010000026.1:0-45668 GCA_040391845.1 Tsukamurella paurometabola
CGGCTCCGGGGCGGCGATGCGCGGCGCGGCGCCGGGCCGCGCCGGCGTCGATCAGTGGGCGCTCGGCCTGGGCGGGTTGCTCCGCTCGTCCGGCACGGCCGCGAACACCGATACGTCGGGGCGGTTGCCCGCCTTGATCTCGTTGAACAGGAGGTTGAGGACCACCGCGACCACGGCCGCCGCGCTGATGCCCGAGTGCATGATGGTGCCGACCGCCGTCGGGAACTGGTTCCAGAACGTCGGCGCCGCAACGGGGATCATGCCCATGCCGAGCGCGACCGCGACGATGACCATGTTCAGGTTGCCCTCGAAGTCGACGCGGGAGAGCGTCTTGATCCCGCTCGCGGCGACGGATCCGAACAGGACGATCCCGGCGCCGCCCAGTACCGGGTACGGGATGGCGGCGATCACGCGGCCCACCACCGGCAGCAGGCCCAGGACGGCGAGGATGCCGCCGCCCACGGCCACCACGTAGCGGCTCTTGATGCCCGTCAGGGCGACGAGCCCGACGTTCTGCGCGAAGGCGCTGCAGGGGAAGGCGCTGAACGCCGGCGCCACGGTGGTCGAGAGCATGTCGGCGCGCAACCCCGCCGCCACCCGCTTGGCGTCGACGGGCGTGTCGACGATCTCGCCGATGGCGAGGATGTCGGCGGTGGTCTCCGTCATGATCACGAGGATCACGATCGTCATGGAGACGATGGCGCCGATCTCGAAGGTGGGCGTCCCGAAGTGCATCACCGGCGGCAGCGCGAACACGGGACCCGAACCGACGCGGGAGAAGTCGACCTTGCCGAAGATCGCCGCGATGCCCGTGCCGACCACGATGCCGATGAGGATCGACAGCCGCGACACCGCGCCCTGGAACAGCCTGCTGATCACCAGGATGATGAGCAGGGTGAGGCCCGCGAGCCCGATGTTGGCGGTCGAGCCGAGGTCCTTCGCGCCCGCGCCGCCCATGGACCAGGTGAACGTGGTCGGCAGCAGCGAGAGCCCGATGACGGTGATGATCGTGCCGGTGACGACCGGTGGGAAGTACCGGATCAGCTTGGCGAAGAACGTCGACAGCACGAGCCCGATCAGGCCGGCCACGATGATGGCGCCGAAGATCGGCCGCACGCCGCCGTCCTTGGCGATCGCCGTCATCGTCGAGACGCTCGCGAACGAGAGTCCCTGCACGATCGGCAGTCTCGCGCCGAGCGGGCCGATCCCGATCGTCTGCAGGATCGTGGCCAGGCCGCTGATGAACAGGCCGGCGGTCACCAGCAGGCCCATGTCGGTGGCGGACAGCCCGGCCGCGCCGCCCACGATCAGTGGCGGTGCGATCACGCCTCCGTACATCGTGAGGATGTGCTGGAGACCGTAGATGAAGGTGCGTCCGAGGGGGAGCTTCTCGTCCTCGGGGCGCGTGACGGTGGCGCTGGCGGAGGTCATCGTCGGTCGGTCCCGCTAGCAGAAACCGGGCACGGCGTGCCACGCGGAGCCGGGGTCCGAGGCGTCGTCGCGCAGCACGCTGGCCTCGATGAGGCCGTACGGGCGATCCGCCGCGATGAACACCTCGCCGGGGTTGTCCACGCCGAACGGCGAGAGGTCCACCAGGAAGTGGTGCTTGTTGGGGGCGGAGAACTTGATCTCCGCGACCTCCGGATGCTGTTCGAGCACCGACTCGCCCATGCCGTACAGGGTCTGTTGCAGGGCCTTGCTGTGGATCTCGGCGAAGCGCTGCAGCATGATCGCGCGGATGGACTCGTACGACTTGTCCCAGTCCACGTCCGTGTGGTCGTAGCGCCACTTGGCCACGAGGGAGGTGGCCAGGATCCGGTCGTCGGTCTCCTGCAGCGTCGTGTACTTGTCCTTGAGGAAGCCGTGGAACTCGGAGCCGGTGGACTTGAGCAGCGTCAGGTCGTGGATGCCGGAGACCACCTGGGCCCGGCGGTCCGCGCCGCGGCCGTCGATGTTGACCACCGTCGATCGCACGCCGCCGCCCGAGCGGACGAACGCGTGGTCGTGCCCGGCACCGTCGACCTCGATGCGGTCCCACGGGTACTCGTGCACCTCGATGCGCGCACCGTCGGCGTTCGGCGTCGAGTCGATGAAGTGGCCGCCCAGGGTGAGGGCGTAGTCCTCGATCGCGCCGATGCCCTTCTCCTTGGCGAAGGCGAAGGCGGTGTTCTTCTGGGTGTCGGTGGGCAGCACGGCCGCCTGGTCGCCGCTGATGTGCGCGTCCGTGAAGTCGCCGCGCAGGGCGGAGGACACGTTGAGGTCGCGGATCGTGTGCCGCGCGGTGTCGCGGTAGATCCGCACCACGCGGTTCTCGGCCTTGCCGTACTGGTTGGGGCCCAAGTGGATCGCCATGATGGTCAGCTTCCTTTGTAGGTGGAGTAGTGGAACGGGCTGAGCAGGAGTGGAACGTGGTGGTGCGGTACGGCGCCGCCCTCCGCCCTCAGGCGGAAGGTGATCGCGACCTCGGGGAAGAAGTTCTCCTGGCCGGTGGCGGCGGAGTAGGCGGCGGTGTCGAACGTGAGGCGGTAGACGCCGGCGCCCAGGTCGTCGGGGCCGAGGTCGCGGATCCGGCCGTCGTCGTCCGTGACGCCCTGCGCGACGGGTTCGACGGTGCCGTCGGCCGCGAGCCGGTCCATCCGGATCGGGACGCCGGCCGCGGGGACGCCGCGTGCGGTGTCGAGGACGTGGGTGGTGACGGTGCTCATGCGCGTCCCTCCGTGAGTTCGTCCTCCAGGTCCAGCACGCGGGTGAGGCGGCGCAGCGCGATGCCGCGCAGCTGCCCGGCCACCTCGGCGGCCTCGGCCCCGGGGGTGTTCTCGAGACGTCGGCGCAGCTCCGCCAGGACGGTGCCGGCGTCCAGGCCCGCGGCGTTGATGAGGAAGACGCGGTCGAAGCGCTCCTCGTAGGCGCGGTTGCCGGCCAGGAGGGCCGCCTGCGTCTCGGCGTCGGTGGCGACGCCCGACTGCTCCTTGCGCGACCACGCGGCCTCGGTGGACCCGCCGGAGGCGCGCTCCCCGATCCGGGGATGGGCCGCGAGGGCGCGGTCCACGTCGCCGGGGGTGAACGCGTCGGCCGCGGCTGCCGCGGCCTCCAGTGCGGCCTCCGCCGTGGCGTAGGGCCGCCCGGCGATCACCGAGTCCGCCCAGGTGGGCACGTCGCAGCAGGCGAGGAGTGCCTCGCGCAGCTCCGCGGGGTCCGCGTCGTTGAGGTGTTCGAGGTCCATCTGACCTGCCTTCTTTCGGTGTGCGGAAGATTTCTTCCACTCATCGAAGGATGACATGTGACGTGGGTCACGTCAACAGTTTGTTGAAAAAATCTGTCCGCATGGTGTTCGCGCGACGCTACCGCCGGTGCGCTCCGCGCGCGCGGCGAGCGCTCAGGCGCGGATGCGGTTGAGGTAGTTGTAGACGGTGAACCGGGTCACGCCCAGCGCCTCGGCGACCGTCTCCGCCGACTTGCGGTACGTGAACGCGCCGCGTTCCTCGAGCAGCCGCACCGCGCGCTGCTTGTCCTGGCGGCCGAGCTCGTGCAGGGGCGCGTCGAACTCCTCCGCGAGGCGTGCGAGCAGGGCGTCGAGGTCACCTGCGACCGGCTCGGCGGATGCCGGCTCCGGGTCCTCCGGCAGCCGCACGCCGCCGACGATCCGCCCGTCCCACTGCAGCGGCACGTCCGCGGGGCGCAGCTCGTCGGCGGGCACGACGGTGCCGCCGACCCGCGCGACGAGTTCCCGGACTGCTTCCAGGAGAGGGTGATCCGAGTCAGTCATCGGTCCGGTCGATCTGGAACGTGTCGCGCGTGGCGCCGCCGCGGAACGCCGCGGCGAGGGCGTCGCGCAGCGCGTCGAGGACCGATTCCCGGTCGCCCTCCACGGAGGTGCCGAGCGGGCCGAAGTCGTGCTCGACACCGGCGTCGCGCAGCGCGCCCACGGCGCGGTCCGCGTGATCGGGCACCGCGCCCTCGCCCTCGAAGGGCTCGCTGGTGAACTCCGCGGTCAGGCGCATGGCTGCACTGTAACCCCGGGGCGGCGCCTACGATGGGGAGCCACGGGAGGTGGATGGATGCTCGCAGGGGCGGCCGTCGGTGCGTGGAGGTCCCCCGACGCGCGCCGGCGCTACGAGGAGGACTACCGCCGGGCGTTCGCCGACCTGCCGGCGCCGCGTGAGACCCGTGACGTGCGGACCGGATTCGGCGTGGTGCGCGCGTACCGGTTCTCCGAACCTCGACCCGGGCGCGCGCCGGTGCTGCTCGTGCCCGGCCGGTCCTCCGGCGTGCCGATGTGGGCCGATGTCCTGGAGCGGTTGCTCGCGGAGAACGGGGTCTACGCGATCGACGCGCTCGGCGACGCAGGAATGAGCATCCAGGACAAAGAGATCCGGGGCGCGGACGATCAGGCGCGGTGGTTGGACGAGACCCTGGACGAACTGGGGCTCCGCCGTGTGCACCTCGTGGGCCACTCGTTCGGCGCGTGGTCGGCGGCGAACTACGCCGCGCGGCACCCGGGCCGCGTCGCCACTCTCACCCTCTGGGAGCCGGTGCTCGTGTTCGCCGGCCTGCGCCCCCGGATGTACCTCGCGACCCTGCCGTCGGCCCTGCCGTTCCTGCCCGCCTCCTGGCGCCGGAAGGGCCTCTCCGTCATCGGTGGCGGCGACGGGGGCGACCCGCGGGCCACTCCGATCGGCGCCATGATCGACTCCGCCGCAGCGGGCTACCGGGCGAAGCTACCCGCACCGAACCGGCTCGACGACGCGGAGCTCGGCCGGATCGCCCTCCCCGTCTTCGTCGGCCTCGGCGGCCGCAGCGCCGTCACCGACACCGCGGCGGCCGCGGAGCGCGCCCGCACCCTCCCGGACGCGACGGTGCGGGTCTGGCCGGACGGCACGCACTCGCTGCCGATGGAGCACCCCGCCGAGCTGCTCGCCGAACTGTCGGCACTCGTGGCGCGACGGCCCGGCTGAGCGGGACCGCCGCCGCAATAATTGCACAGGATTGTACAAGATCGTACAATCTTGGCTATGACGGTGGTGAGTGCGAGCGAGGCGCGGCAGACGCTGCCTGCGCAGCTGGACCGGGTCGAAGCGGGGGAGCAGGTGCGGATCACGCGCCACGGACGTGTGGTCGCCGTGCTCGTCTCGCCCGATGCGCTGCGGTCGCCGCGGGCTGCGGCTGCATGGGCGGCCGCGGACGCGATCGGTGCGCGCCTGGAGGCGGCCCGGCGGCGCCCCCTCACGCCGGGAATCTCCGTCGAACGGGCGGATGAGCTCGTCCAGGAGATCTGCGCGGACCGGCAGGCACGGTGAACCCACTCGTCGCCTTCGACGCAGACGTCCTCATCTACGCCGGACAGCTCGGCCACCCGTTGGGACGCCGGATCGTGCGGCTGTTTCCTGACGCCCCCGACGAAATCGCAGGAGTCGGCTCCCTGATCCTCCTGACGGAGGTCCTCGCGAAACCGATGCGCCTCGATCCCTCTTCCGCGGAGTCGCAGCGACTCCTCGAACTGGTCGGTCGGCTCGACCTCTATCCCCTCGATGACTCGACGGCACAGCTGGCGCTCACGCTCGCGATCGCGTACAGGCTCACAGCCGCGGACTCGGTACACCTCGCGACGGCGATCGTGGCGGGGGCCGATCGGTTCCTGACCAACAACCGCAAGGACTTCCCGAAAACGATCACAGAGATCGACATCGTCTACCCGGACGACATCCCCGATCCCGGCGACGAATCCGACGACGTTCCCGCTGAATGATTCTCAGGCCACCGCGATGCCGGCGGCGGCGAACTCCGCCAGAGCAGCCTCCGTGGAGGCCGCCGCAACGCCCGCGGTGTAGTCGGCGAGCACGCGCACCGTCAGGCCCGCCCGGCGCGCGTCGAGCGCCGTGGCGCGCACGCAGTGGTCGGTGGCGATGCCCACCACATCGACCGACGAGACCCCGTGCGCGGACAGCCATTCCGCGAGCGAGGCACCGTCGGCGTCGTGGCCCTCGAACCCCGAGTACGCCGCCGAGTAGGCGCCCTTGCTGAACACCGGCACCCGCGGCGGGAGCCGCAGCGCGGGGTGGAACTGCGCGCCCTCGGTGCGGGCCCGGCAGTGCACCGGCCACGAATCCACGAAGTCCGGGGTGTCGGAGAAGTGCGCGCCCGGGTCGATGTGCCAGTCCCGCGTCGCGACGATCACCGGGTAACGGCCCAGCAGCTCCTCGTGGATCCGTTCCGCGACCCGCGCGCCGCCCGCCACGGCCAGCGAACCGCCCTCGCAGAAGTCGTTCTGCACGTCCACGACGACGAGTGCGCCGCCGCGCTCCGCGGCGTCCAGGGCGGAACCCGTCATCGGCCGGCCTCGAACCGGGTGGGGATCGCGGGCTCGCCGTTCGACAGCCCGAGTCCCTCCCACGGGAGCGTCACCAGGGCGTCGCGCAGGTGCGCGCGGGCGTCCTCGAGGACGGGAAGGCCCTCCACCTCGTCGCCGCCGCGCACCAGGGGGATCTGCAGCGGGGTCGCGGTGAGGTGCGCGGGCACGGCCGGCGTGGTGCCCGGGCGGTGCAGCACCTCCTCCACGATGGTGCCGGTGCTCCGGGACAGCCGCACCGCGCGCTTCTCGCCGCCCTGGGTCTCCTTGTGCGAGCTGCGTTTCGCCACCGGCATGCCGTCCACCTCGACCAGCTTGTAGACCATGCCCGCGGTCGGCGCGCCCGAGCCGGTGACCAGTGAGGTCCCCACCCCGTACACGTCGATCGGCTCGGCCCGCAGCGCGCCGATCGCGTACTCGTCCAGATCGCCGGACACCACGATCTTGGTGTTCGTCGCGCCGAGGCCGTCGAGCTGGGCCCGCACCTGCCGGGTGATGATGCCCAGGTCCCCGGAGTCGATCCGCACGCCACCCAGCTCCGGGCCCGCCGCGCGCACCGCGCGATTGACGCCCTCGGTGATGTCGTAGGTGTCCACCAGCAGCGTCGTGCCCGGGCCCTGCGCGGCCACCTGCGCCGCGAACGCGGCCTCCTCGTCCGGGCCGTCCGGGCCGGTGTGCAGCAGGGTGAAGGCGTGCGCGGCGGTACCGCCCGACGGGACGCCGTACGTCCTGGCCGCCTCCATGTTCGAGGTCGTGGTGAACCCCGCGAGGTAGGCGGCGCGCGCGGCCGCCACGGCGGCGCGCTCGTGCGTGCGCCGCGAACCCATCTCGATGAGCGGGCGGCCCGCCGCGGCCGACACCATGCGCGCGGCCGCGGAGGCGATCGCGCTGTCGTGGTTGAGGATCGAGAGGATCAGTGTCTCGAGGAGCACGCCCTCGGCGAACGTCGCGCGCACCGTGAGGATCGGGGATCCCGGGAAGTACAACTCGCCCTCGCGGTAGCCGTCGATCTCTCCCGTGAACCGGTAGTCCCGCAGCCAGGCGAGCGTGTCCGCGTCGAGGAAGCGTTCGGCCACCGCGAGTTCGGCGTCGCCGAAGCGGAACCGGCGCAGCTCGTCGAGCACGCGGGTGGTGCCGGCCACGACCCCGTACCGGCGTCCGGCGGGCAGTCGGCGGGCGAACGCCTCGAAGACGCACGGGCGGTGGGCGGTGCCGTCCTTGAGCGCCGCCGCCAGCATGGTCAGCTCGTACTGATCGGTGAGCAGGGCCGAGCTGCGCCGGGCGGGGTCGGGCCCGTTTTCATCTACGGTCACACTGGGTACCCTAGAACCATGACCGACAGCAGCGCAGCGGCCCCGGGAAGTGGGGGCCCCGGCGCCGGAACCCAGCCGGGCTCGTCCGCGGTGCTCGAACGCAAGACCGACGAGGCGATCGACAAGCCCTGGGTCACGGTGGTCTGGGACGACCCGGTCAACCTGATGTCGTACGTGACGTTCGTGCTGCGCAAGCTGTTCGGCTACAGCACCGCCAAGGCCAAGGAGCTGATGATGCAGGTCCACACCGAGGGGAGGGCCGTGGTGTCCACCGGAGACCGGGACAAGGTCGAGTCCGACGTCCGCAAGCTGCATGCGGCCGGTCTGTGGGCGACGATGCAGCGCGACAGCTGAGTGCGTAACTGGCAGGTCAAGCGGGGCGTGCGCGGTGACGTCCGCTTCGTCTCGAAGATGGATCCGGAGGAGGTGGGCCTCGTCCGGTCCCTCGTCGGCTCCCTCGTGGAGTTGTTCGACGAGCGGGAGGATTCCGCGCCGCACGACGACCTCGCGGAGCTGACCGGGCTGCGCACGGGCCACTCCGAGCCGCCGCCGGAGGCGGTGCTGCAGCGGCTGCTGCCGGACTTCTACCGCCCCGACGCGAATGCGCCGGACGCGCAGGAGGCACCGTCGGGCGAGTTCGCGCGGGATCTGAACGGCGCCCTCCGCTCCCTCAACGAGCCCGAGGTCATCGAGGCCAAACGGGCCGCCGCGCAGAGCGTGCTCGCCACCCTGCCCGAGCGCGCCGGCACCGTCTCCCTCACCGAGTCCGAGGCGCGGGACTGGCTGACCTGCATCAACGACCTGCGGCTTGCGCTCGGGACGCTGCTCGGGATCACCGCCGACCTGCCCGACGGGCCGGCCTCGGACGATCCCGGCCGCGCCGGACACGTGGACGTGTACCACTGGCTGTCCGCGATGCTGGACGTGCTGGTCTCGGTGATGCTCGACCGCGAGCCGGAATAGTGCGCGCCGGGGCGGGGTTGCACGGGGCGTGACTCTGCGGATCCGGCGCGACCTGGTGGATGCGATGGTGGCGCACGCCCGGCGCGATCACCCGGACGAGGCGTGCGGCGTGATCGCCGGCCCCGAGGGCTCCGACCGCCCCGAGCGGCTCATCGAGATGCTCAACGCCGAACGCTCACCCACGTTCTACCGGTTCGACTCCGGCGAGCAGCTGCGGGTGTGGCGCGCGATGGACGCCGCGGACGAGGAGCCGGTGGTGATCTACCACTCGCACACCGCCACCGAGGCCTACCCGTCGCGCACGGACGTCTCCTACGCCGCGGAGCCGAACGCCCACTACGTGCTGATCTCCACGCGCGACGAGCTCGGCCCGGACGCCGAGGTCCGCAGCTACCGCATCGCCGGAACCGTCATCGAAGAAGAGCCCGTCCACGTCCTGGAGGATTGATGTCCGTCACCGTCTCCGTCCCGACCATCCTGCGCCCGCTCACCGGCGACGCGAAACGCGTACCCGCGCAGGGCGCCACGCTGGCCGCCGTCATCGACGACCTGGAGACCCGGCACCCGGGCATCCGGGACAGGCTCATCGCCGACGGCGCGCTGCACCGGTTCGTGAACGTCTACGTCGATGACGAGGACGTGCGGTTCACCGGCGGGCTCGACACCCCCGTCGCCGACGGCGGCACCGTCACAGTGCTTCCCGCAGTAGCCGGAGGATCCCGGTGAGTGCCGCGGTGCGGCCCGTCGGTGCCCTCCTTCCCGCGGTCGCCGGCGGATGAGGTTCGATTCCCTCCTCGACTCGCTCGGCGGGACGCCGCTGGTCGGGCTGCCGCGCCTCTCGCCCCGATGGGAGGAGGCCGGCGAGGGCGAGCCGCACGTGCGGCTGTGGGCCAAGCTGGAGGACCGCAACCCGACGGGATCGATCAAGGACCGCCCGGCACTGGCGATGATCACGGAGGCGGAGGCGGCCGGCCGGCTCCGGCCCGGCGACACCATCCTCGAACCCACCTCCGGCAACACCGGCATCAGCCTGGCGATGGCCGCGAAACTCAAGGGCTACCGCCTGATCTGCGTGATGCCGGAGAACACGTCCGCCGAGCGGCGCCAGCTGCTCACCATGTTCGGCGCGGAGATCGTCTCCTCGCCCGCGGCCGGCGGCTCCAACCGGGCCGTCGCGGAGGCGAGGAAACTGGCGGAGCAGCACCCCGATTGGGTGATGCTCTACCAGTACGGCAACCCGGCCAACGCCCTCGCCCACTACGAGGGCACGGGGCCGGAGCTGCTGGCCGACCTTCCCGAGATCACCCACTTCGTGGCCGGGCTGGGCACCACCGGCACGCTCATGGGCACCGGCCGGTACCTGCGCGAGCACGTCCCCGGCGTGCAGATCGTCGCGGCCGAGCCGCGCTACGGCGAGCTGGTCTACGGGCTGCGCAACCTGGACGAGGGCTTCGTGCCCGAGCTCTACGACGAATCGGTGCTCACCCGCCGCTTCTCGGTGGGCGCCTACGACGCGGTGCGCCGCATGCGCGCGCTCATCGACGAGGAGGGGATCTTCGCCGGCGTCTCCACGGGCGGGGTGCTGCACGCGGCGCTCGGCGTCGCGAACCGCGCCCTGGCGGCGGGGGATCGCGCCGATGTCGCGTTCGTCGTGGCCGACGCGGGATGGAAGTATCTGTCGACCGGCGCGTACGACGGTACGTTGGAGGAAGCGGAGGAGGCCCTCGACGGCCAGCTCTGGGCGTGAGACGCCGCCACCTCCGCTCGCGCGAGGAGGTCGCCATGACGGTTCCGGGTAACGACGGTGCGCCGCGCTCGCCCGCCCGGCGGGTGGCGGGCAGCACGGCGGGACGGTCCGCCGTCCTGATCGCGGTGTTCGTGGCCGCGCTGTGGCTGATCGAGGTGATCGACACCGTGGGCGGTAACTCCCTGGACCAGTGGGGGATCCACCCGCGTCAGGGCGGCGAGGCGGTGCGCGGCATCGCACTCGCGCCGCTGCTGCACCACGGCTGGGAGCACCTGGCGGCGAACAGCGTTCCCGCGCTGATCCTCGGATTCGTCGGGCTGATCGCCGGGGCGGGCCGGTTCCTGTTCGCCACCGCGATCGTCTGGGTGGTGTCCGGCGTGGGCGTGTGGCTGACCGGCGGCACGAACACGGTGGTGATCGGACTGTCCGGGGTGCTGTTCGGGTGGATGACCTACCTCGCGGCGCGCGGCCTGTTCACCCGCAGGCCGCTCGACCTGATCGTCGGCGTCGCACTGATGGTGCTGTACGGCGGCATGCTGTGGGGTGTTCTGCCCGGCCAACCAGGGGTTTCCTGGCAGGCGCACCTGTGGGGCGCGGTCGGCGGAGTCCTCGCCGCGATCCTGCTGGGCCGACGCACCCCGAGCGACTCCGGACCTGGCAATTCCCGTCAGGTCGGCGCGATTGCCTCGTGACGATCGCGGATCTGGCAGCATGTGCTTCATGCGTCTCACCATCCTCGGGTGTTCCGGCAGTGTCGGCGGTCCGCAGGCGGCGTGCTCGGGATACCTCCTGGAGGTGGACGGGCACGAGCCGGTGGTCATGGACTTCGGCCCGGGGGTGCTCGGGGAGCTGCAGCAGCGCGTAGACCCCAACACCGCGACGGTGATGCTCTCGCACCTGCACGCCGACCACTGCCTCGACCTGCCTTCGCTGCTGGTGTGGCGCCGCTACCACCCGGTTCCCGCGGTGGGCCGGGCCCAGCTGATCGGGCCGGCGGACACGCCCGAGCGGATCGGGCGCGCGTCCGCGGAATCCGCGGCGATGCTGGACGACATCTCGGACACCTTCGACTTCTCCCCGTGGGTGGAGGGGCAGGACCGCGAGGTCGGCGGCTTCACCGTGCGGCCCTTCCGGATGTTCCACCCACCGGAGTCCCACGGCCTGCGGATCACCGCGCCCAGCGGCAAGGTGCTCGCCTACACCGGTGATACCGGGGTGTGCGAGAACCTCGTCGAGGTCGCCCGCGGCGCCGACGTGATGCTGGCCGAGGCGAGCTGGACGCACGACCCCGCGAACCGCCCCGTCGGTGTGCACCTCTCGGGAGTGGAGGCGGGCGAGGCCGCCGCCCGGGCCCGTGTCGGGCGGCTGCTGCTCACCCACATCCCGCCGTGGACCTCGCGGGAAGAGGTACTGGCGGAGGCCCGTTCGGTGTACGACGGCCCCGTCGATGCCGTGACGGGTGGCGACGTCTTCGAGCTGTAGCGCCGGCGTGCGCCCGAAGCGATAGGCTGGGCGCGTGAGCAGACGCGCAGACGGCAGGGCCGACGACGAACTCCGCCCCGTGACCATCACCCGGGGATTCACCCGGAACCCCGCGGGCTCCGTGCTCGTGGAGTTCGGCAATACCAAAGTGCTGTGCACCGCCAGCGTCGAGCTGGGGGTGCCGGGCTGGCGTCGCGGTTCCGGGCAGGGCTGGCTGACGGCGGAGTACGCGATGCTCCCCGGCGCCACGCACGAGCGCAGCCGGCGCGAGTCCACCCGGGGCAAGGTCGGCGGCCGCACCCACGAGATCTCCCGGCTCATCGGGCGCTCCCTGCGCGCCTGCATCGACCTGGCGGCCCTGGGCGAGAACACGATCGCCATCGACTGCGATGTGCTGCAGGCGGACGGCGGCACCCGCACCGCGTCCATCACCGGCGCCTACGTGGCGCTGTGCGACGCCGTCACCTACCTCGGCGCGGCGGGCAAACTGACCGACCCGCAGCCCATCTCGTGTGCCATCGCCGCCGTCTCCGTGGGAGTGGTGGACGGCCGGGTGCGGCTGGACCTGCCGTACGAGGAGGACTCGCGCGCGGAGGTGGACATGAACGTGGTCGCCACCGACACCGGCACGCTCGTCGAGGTGCAGGGCACCGGGGAGGGCGCCACCTTCGCCCGCACCACACTGGACTGGATGCTCGATTCCGCGGTCGCGGGCACCGAGAAGCTGTTCGCGGTGCAGAAGGAGGCGCTCGCGGCGCCGTACCCCGGCGAACTGCCGGAGCCCGAGGGCGAACCGAAGAAGAAGTTCGGTCAGTGACCCGGCCGGGATCGTCCTCGGCGCCTGCAGTCCGCCTGCTGCTCGCCTCGCGCAACGGCAAGAAGCTGCGCGAGCTGCGGCAGGTGGTCGCGGACGCCGGCATCGAGGGCCTCGAGATCGTGGGGCTCGACGAGGTTCCGGCCTTCGACGAACTGCCCGAGGACGCGCACACGTTCGAGGGCAACGCCCTGATCAAGGCCCGCCAGGGGTACGCGCGCACCGGCCTGCCCTGTCTCGCGGACGATTCCGGCATCTGCGTCGACGCCCTGAACGGCATGCCCGGCGTGCTCTCGGCCCGTTGGTCGGGCGTGCACGGCGACGACGGGGCGAACACCGCGCTCCTGCTCGCCCAGCTCTCCGACGTTCCGGACGAGCGCCGCGGGGGCGAGTTCGTCTCGGCGTGCGCCCTGGTCAGTGGCGCCGGCGAGGCGGGGGAGATCACTGTCCGCGGCACCTGGCGCGGCACGGTACTGCGGGAACCCCGGGGCGACGGCGGATTCGGCTACGACCCGGTGTTCGTGCCCGACGGCTCCGAGCGCACCGCCGCCGAGCTCGGCCCGGAGGAGAAGAACGCGGTCAGCCACCGCGCCCGCGCACTGGCGCAGCTGGTGGAACCCCTGCGCGCGCTCGCGGCGCGCGTCCCCGAGTAACACCCGCATCCGGGGTACCGTCGCTCCGTGACGAGCAGATCCTCGGGTGCGCGTGGTGGCCGCGTGGCCATCGCGCTGCTGTCCCTGGTCGTGCTTGCGGTCACCGGAACCGTCTGGTGGAGCACCAATCTCGTGATCGGCGGCTTCAACGTGTCCCGGGCCCTCGCCGAGGCGAAGGTGGCCAGGTCCACCGGCGGCGCCAAGAACATCCTGCTGATGGGGCTGGACTCCCGGCGAGACCAGAACGGCGACCCCCTGCCGGCGGACGTGCTCGCCCAGCTGCACGCCGGTACCAGCGACAACGGCGGCTACAACACCAACACGCTGATCCTGCTGCACGTGCCCGCGGACGGGAAACGGGTGAGCGCCTTCTCCATCCCGCGCGACGACTACGTGCGCTTCGTCGGCGTCGAGTCGAAGAAGCGGGGGAAGATCAAGGAGGCCTACGGCACCCGCAAGGCGGAGGTCGAGGACGAGCTGGTCGCCGAGGGCGTGAGTGACCGCAGGGAACTCGAGAGCAGGGCCCGCGAATCCGCGCGCGCCGCAACGATCGCCACCGTGGGCCGGCTCGTGGGCGTCCCGATCGACCACTTCGCCGAGGTCAGCCTCGTCGGCTTCTACGACCTGGCACAGACCCTGGGCGGCGTGGAGGTGTGCCTGAACGCCCCGGTGCGGGACGGCTACTCCGGTGCGGCGTTCCCCGCGGGGAGGCAGCGGCTCGACGCCGCGCAGTCCCTCGCCTTCGTGCGGCAGCGGCACGGCCTCGCGGACGGCGACCTCGACCGCACGCACCGCCAGCAGGCGTTCATCGCGGGGGTCATGCTGCAGCTGCAGAAGCAGGGCGTGTTCTCCAACGCCCGCAAGCTCCAGTCCCTGATCGCGGTGGCGCAGAAGGACGTCGTGGTGTCCGACGGCTGGAACCTCGAGGAGTTCGCACAGCAGGCCGGCCGGATCGCGGGCACGGACCTCACCTTCACCACGCTTCCCGTGCTGGGCTACTCCACCATCGACGAACAATCCGTGAACCTGGTGGACCCCAAGGCGATCCGCGCCCAGGTGCAGAAGGCGTTCGGCCAGTCCGTGCCGGCCCCCGAGGACGACGACGCCGACACCGGCGCGGCGACGGCCGGCTCCACCCCGGCACCGAACCCGGTGGGCTACACCGCGCCGCGCGGGCCCGGGGCGACCACGGCACCGTCGACCTCCGCGCCCGCGGCAGTCGCGGACGGACCCGCGCCGGACACCGGGACCACTCTCCGTGGCGGCGAGATCCCCTGCGTGGACTGACCGTCGCGTAATGTCTGATTCCGTCGTTCCCCTCCCGTTGAAAGCAGGTGCCCCATGACCAGGCCCACGATCGGAATCCGCGTCGGCGCGGCGGTGCTCGCGGTGGCCGCGCTGACCCTCACCGGCTGCACCAAGCAGGGCGGGGACACCACCTGCGAGGACTACCAGAAGATGTCCGACGCGGACCAGCGGGAGCAGGTGACGAAGCTGTACAAGGACAAGCACGGCGACGAGCCCGCGGCGCTCGTGGTGACCGGCCTGCAGCAGCAGGCGGTCGTGTACTGCACCACCGTGGGCAAGCCGGATTCGAAGATCAAGGAGATCCCGATCTCCTGAGACCGCCGCCGCCACGGCGAAGGCGCCGCCCCCGAGTGGGGCGGCGCCTTCGTGGCGGGTGAGCGGATCAGTACTTCGAACAGGTCGCGGCCACCACGCCGATCGTGTGGTTGATCTTGCCCTCGTTCTGCGTGTAGTACGCGGCGAGCTGGGGGTTCTGCCGGCCCAGCTCGTGAATCCGGGCGGTGCGCTGCTCGGGCGGCAGGGTGAGGATCCGCTCCGCCTCAGCGCGGCCGCCGGGTACCTGGTGCACCATCGTGGCGGCCTCGGGGGCCACGGCGACGAGTGCGCGTTCGACCTGGCCGACGTTGCAGTTCGTGCCGGGGACCGGATCGGACGGAGCCGCCTGGGCCATCGCGGCGGGTGCCAGGACAAGGGCGCCGGCTGCGCCGACGGTCGCGGCGATCTTCGTACGAGTGAGCATGGTGTTCTCCCTTCAGTGGTGTCCGGGGCAGCATCGGTGGATGTCGTCCGGACCACTGCGCCGACGGTACAGACGCGAATCTGAGTTCGGGCCAAGAGAATCGGCGCACATTCACAGAAGACTCCCGCGATGTGCCGCGAAACCGGCCCTGCTCAGGGGTCTTTGATATAAGAGAGTGCGGGTGCCCGATTGCCTCGAACGGCATCCCGGGTAGGTCTTTCGGGGGCCGCCCTTGCTCATCAGCTCGCGATTCCGCCGCGGATCAGTCGCAGGACGGCGGCGGTCACGGAGTCGATGCCGATCTCGGGCCGCGTCGCGTACTCGACCGCGGCGGCGTTGACCGCGCCGAGGAAGACCAGCCAATCGAAGGTGCGGTCCCGGATCGGGACGAGCCCCCGGTCGGCGGCGTTCGCGACGATCGCGTTCAGCGTTACGCTCCACGCCTCGCGGGTGCGCCGGCGCAGGTCCTCCAGCTGGGGGCTCACGCCGACGACCTCGATGAAGCACAGCCGCACCCGCCTGGGGTCCTCGGCGTAGTAGTCGAAGTAGGCGCGCACGCCCAGGCGCACCCACTCGTCGATGTCGTCGTCCCGGACGTCGTCCACCGCGCGCGTGACCGCCGCCATCGCGCCGACGTGCAGCTCCTCGTAGATGCGGGTGAGGAGCTCCTCTCGGTTGGCGAACTCGTCGTAGAACTGGCGGGAGGAGAGGCCCGCGGAGCGGCACACGGCCGGAATGCTCGCGGCTGCGTAGCCGACGTCGGCGAACACCTCCAGCCCGGCGTCCATCAGGCGGCGGCGGCGGTCGGCGCGCCGAACCTCGAGTTCCTCGCCGCGATACTGCCTGGTCCTGGCCATGTTTCGACCTTACCGGTCGCGCCCTTCCGGGCTGCTCCCCCCTCCGCCGGGGGCGTGGTAGTGTCACGCATCACAGTGACACACTCATGTTTCACACTGAGCCCATGGAGGCGTTTCGATGGTTCGAGGGAGATCGCTCGGCCGGGCATCGCGTGTGCTCGCAGCCGCTGCCCTGATCGCCGGACTGGTGGTGGCCGGCCTGCCTGGGACGGCGGCCGCCGACGACGTGCGCCCGTCCTCCGTCCCGGTGGCACCCGCCCCGGCGGTCCCGATGCCGGCGGAGTTCGATCCTGCCTTCTACGCGCCGCCGGCGTCGGCGTACCAGAGCAAGAAGCCGGGGGAGATCGTCGCGGCGCAGAGGATCAACGCCGCCAACTTCGGGGTGCTCCCGCTGAACGTCGACGCGTGGAAGGTGTCCTTCCGCAGCGAGAACACCAGGGGCGAGCCGATTCTGGGGGTGACCACGCTGCTGAAGCCGCGCGGCGGGATCGCCGGCGCGCGGAAGCTGGTGTCCGTACAGCTGGCCGAGGACGGGCTCGCCCAGTACTGCGCCCCGTCGTACGCCGTGCAGCAGTGGACGCTCGGCCTGCAGGTGCAGAACTCGGCCATCCCGTTCGAGATGCTGGTCGTGATGGGCCTCCTGCAGCAGGGGTACGCCGTCTCGCTACCCGACTACCAGGGCGCCGATTCGGCCTACGCCGCAGGGCCGCTGCACGCCCGGATCACCCTCGACGCGCTTCGCGCCGCCCGCGACTTCGGGCCGCTCGGCATCTCCTCCGCGAGCCGGATGGCGTTGTTCGGCTACTCGGGCGGCGCGATCGCCACCGGGCACACCGCGGAGCTGAAGAAGTCCTACGCCCCCGAACTGCCGATCGTCGCGGCGGCGGAAGGCGGCGTGCCCGCCGACCTCGGCGAGGTGCTCAACGTGGCCAACGGCCAATTGACCAGCGGGCTGATCTTCGGCGCGGTCCTGGGTCTGACCCGCGAGTACCCCGAGTTCCGGACCTTCCTCGAGAGGAATCTCGACCCGTTCGGCCGGTTCCTCACCGCGATCAAGCAGCCGTTCTGTGTCGGAATCCAGGCGGCGACACTGCCTTTCGTGAACATCAAGGGGATGGTCAGGACGCCCGGCGATCCCATGCAGGCGCCCGAGGTGAAGCGCGTGATCGCGGCCACCAGGATGGGCAAGGCCCTCCCCGACATGCCGATGTACATCTGGAACTCGAACCCGGACGAGGTCATCCCCGTCGGACAGGTGAACCGGCTCGTCGCGGACTACTGCGCGAAGCCCGGCGCCCGCATCACCTATACGCGCGATCACTTCAGCGAGCACATCACGGGCGAGATCGTCGGCGCGCCACCGGCTCTGCTGTGGCTGAAGGACCGGCTCGACGGCAAGCCCGCCGCCGCCGGATGCCGCACCACCGATGCCGGTTCGATGACACTCGACCCCGCCTGGTGGCCCACGTTCTCGAAGGTGATCGGCGGCGACCTGGCGGGCCTGTTCGGTCACGCCATCGGCGTGAACCCGGCGAAGTAGGCGCGGGGCGCACCGCCTACTTCCGGAATATCGAGGAGCCGCGTGCTCTACGATTCGTGATCGTGAACCGCGATCTTCGTTCCGGCGTAGGCGCCGCCCTGGCCTTCGGGCTCCCCCTCCTCGCGATCGTCCTCATGTCCAGCTTCAACCGCGTCACGGCATCGGTGGTGGATCACGTCCGCATCGACCTCGTACTCGTCGGGCTTGCTGTGTGCGTCGCCGGCGGGATCGGCCTCCAGGTGCTCGGCCGTGTTGGGACGCTGCTCGGGCCCGTCGTCGCCTCCTGCGTCGGCGCGTGCGACATCGGCCTGATGATCGCGGGCGCCGCCGCGGTCAAATCGATCACGAACGGCGAGGCGCCCACGTTCGCGACCGGACTCGCCCAGGCCATGATCGCGGTCCTGGTGGGCGCGGCACTGGGGTGCATGATCCGCTTCGCGAACGCTCCGGACCACACTGGCCCCGACGAGAACGGTGGTCCGGCGTGAAAGATCGCAGCGTGTTCGACAGTCCGTGGCTCACGGTGGCCGCGATCGGTCTCGCGGCGGCGTGGGAACGGATGTAGCTCTCGCCCCGCTGTCGTGCCGGGGACCGGTGCTGTGAATCCACGGCTCAGCCGCACACGAGGCCAGATCCGGCTTCCCGTCGATCTGAGCCGTGCATTCACGGCGATGCCGGCGACGAGGGTGCGCCCGGGGAGACTTGAACTCCCACACCCGGAGGTACTGGAACCTAAATCCAGCGCGTCTGCCAATTCCGCCACGGGCGCGCGCAGGGCAACGGTCACCGCTGCGGCGCAGGTCACGATACCGGTTTTCGGACACCGGCGCGGTGACGGGTACCGTCGGAGGGGTGAAACGTCGCCGACATCGCCCCGCGCTGATCGCGTTCGTGGTGCTCGCGGCGGCGGCGTGCCTGGCACTGGGCTGGTGGCAGTGGGGGCGCTTCGAATCCAGCGCCGGATCGGCGCGGAACCTCGGCTACGCCATGCAGTGGCCACTGTTCGCGGTGGCGTTCCTCTGGGGCTACAAGCGGTTCGTCCAGCTCGAGGACGAGGCCGAACTGCAGGATCGGCTGGAGGCCGAGGAAGCGGGCGGGGGCGCGCCGCGCGAGGAACTCGCGGCGCCGAGGCTCACCGCCATCCCCGAGGGCTTCCTCCCGAGCAGGACGCCGGCACCGTCGGCCCCGGACACCGGCGGCGACGACCCCGCGCACGCCGAGTACAACCGTCTCCTCGCCGAACTGGCGGGGAGTGAGCACACCGAGGAGAAGAAGTGAGCGACGCACCAGCGCCGACTGCGGAGAAGCTGGCGGCCAAGCGCCGCGAGCAGGTCAAGGGCGCGCTCAAGCGCTACCGGTTCATGGCGAACTTCACCGGCGTCTTCCTGCTCATCCTGTGCGCGGAGCTGATCTACAAGTACGTGCTCGCGAACGCCTTCGACTGGCCGGCCCCGGATTGGCTCTGGTACATCGGCGCGGTCCACGGCTGGGGCTACGTGATCTACCTGCTGTTCTCGCTCGACCTCGGAATGAAGGTGCGCTGGCCCGCGATGCGCTTCTTCCTGACCCTGCTCGCGGGCACGATCCCGTTCGCGTCGTTCTACTTCGAGAAGAAGAACACCGACGAGATCCGCGCGACGTTCGACCTCTAGCAGCCTCGCACGAATACAGCGCCGCCCGCTCCTCCCGGGGAGCGGGCGGCGCTGTTCGTCCCGCCGTCAGCCGTAGATCGCGGCCACGTCGTCGGCGTACTTGTCCATCACCACGTTGCGCTTGACCTTCAGCGTGGGCGTGAGCTCGCCGCCCTCGATGGTGAAGTCCGTGGCGAGCACGCTCCACTTCTTCACCTGCTCGGCCTTGGAGACCAGGGAGTTCGCCGTCGCCACCGCGGAGGAGATCTCCGCGAGCAGGGTCTCGTTCGCCGCCGCCTCCTCGAGCGTCATGTCCGGCAGCCCGTGCGCCGAGAGCCAGCCCGGCAGGGCCTCCTGATCCAGCGTGATCAGGGCGCCGACGAACGGCTGCTTGTCGCCGACCAGCATCGCCTGCGAGACGAGCGGGTGCTGGCGCAGCGCGTCCTCGGTCTGCGCGGGCGCCACGTTCTTGCCCGCCGCGGTCACCAGGATCTCCTTCTTGCGCCCGGTGATGGAGAGGTACCCGTCCGCATCGAGCGAACCGAGATCGCCGGTATGGAACCAGCCGTCCTGCAGGGCCTCCGCGGTGGCCTCCGGCAGGCCCCAGTAGCCGCCGAACACGACCGGGCCGCGCAGCAGGATCTCGCCGTCGTCCGCGATCGCCACCTCGTTGCCCGGCACGGGCCGCCCGACGGTGCCGACCCGCTGCTCGGTGGGGGTGTTGCAGGTGATGGCCGCGCTGGTCTCCGACAGGCCGTAGCCCTCGTACACCGTGACCCCGGCGCCGCGGAAGAAATGCCCGAGCCGGGCGCCCAGGGGCGCACCGCCGGAGACGGCGCAGGTGCAGTTCCCGCCGAGGGCCTCCCGCAGCTTGGAGTACACGAGCTTGTCGAACAGGGTGTGCTTGAGCTTCAGCAGGAGCCCCGCGCCGCCGGTGTCGCGGGCCTTGCTGAACGCGATCGCCGTCTCCACGGCCGCGTTGAAGATCTTGCCCTTGCCGCCCTCCTCGGCCTTGGCGCTCATCGTGTTGTACACCTTCTCGAACACGCGCGGAACGCTCAGGATGTACGTCGGCTTGAGCTCGCCGAACAGCCCGGTGAGGTTCGAGAGGTCGGCGGTGTGCGCCACTCGGATCGAATGCTGCACCGCTGCAACGGAGATCGCGCGGGCGAAGATGTGGGCCAGCGGGAGGAACATCACCGTGCTCGCGTTCGGTCCGGCCATCTTGTCCAGTCCCTCGTGGATGGCGTCGTACTCGCTGAGCAGGTTGTCGTGCGTGAGCACCACACCCTTCGGCTTGCCGGTGGTTCCCGAGGTGTACACCAGCGTGGCCTCGGCCGAGGCGCTCACGGACTCCGCGCGGGCCAGGTAGTCCGCGTCCGCGACGCCCGCCCCGTCGGCCACCAGCGCGTCGACCAGGCCCTCCTCGATGACCCACACCTGGACGCCCTCGGGGACGCCATCGGCGATCCGGTCCGCGGTGGCGCGGGTGTCGGTGATCAGGGCGATCGATCCGGAGTCGGTGAGGATGTGCTCGACCTGCGCGGACGAGTTCGACTCGTACACCGCCACCGTCGACCCGCCGACGGACCAGTTCGCGTAGTCCAGCAGGGCCCACTCGTAGCGGGTGGGGCTCATGATCGCGACCCGCGTGCCCGGCTCGACCCCGCGGGCGATGAATCCCTTACCGACGGCGGTGATCTGCTCGTTGAACTGTGCGGCGGTCACGGGCGACCAACCGGATCCAGACGGCCGCAGGAACAGCTCCGTCGCCGGCGACGACGCCGCCAGGGTGCGGACGCGGGTGGTCAGGTTGTCCGACGGTGCGTGGGTCCGGGTCGGTTCCGTGGACTCGATGCGCAACTTCATCTCCTCGTGCAGATAGTGGAATGCCCACAACCTATCGGAGGATGTCCGATTCCGATAGTGTTTCGCGTGCGCGGTGGATACCGCATATGCTGGGGAAACAATGTCTGATGAATTCGGTGCCGAGCGCACCGCCCCCGCCGCCGTCGCCGATGACGGGCAGGATCACGGCGATACGGAACCGGTGACCTTCCTCGACCTCGGGATCGACGAGCGCGTGCTGCGCGCCCTCGCCGAGGTCGGCTACGAGAACCCGTCGCCGATCCAGGCCGCCACCATCCCGCCCCTGCTCTCCGGGAGCGACGTCGTCGGTCTCGCTCAGACCGGCACCGGTAAGACGGCCGCGTTCGCCGTGCCCGTCCTGTCCAAGATCGACGGTGCTGTCCGCAAGCCGCAGGCGCTGGTGCTCGCGCCCACCCGCGAGCTCGCGCTGCAGGTGTCCGAGGCGTTCGGCAAGTACGCCGTGCACATGCCGAACATCACGGTCCTGCCGATCTACGGCGGCCAGAGCTACGGCGTGCAGCTGTCCGGGCTGCGGCGCGGCGCGCAGATCATCGTCGGCACCCCCGGCCGCGTGATCGACCACCTGGAGAAGGGCACGCTGGACCTGTCGAACCTCGAGTTCCTGGTGCTCGACGAGGCCGACGAGATGCTCACCATGGGCTTCCAGGAGGACGTCGAGCGGATCCTCGCCGACACCCCGGAGTTCAAGCAGGTCGCGCTGTTCTCGGCGACGATGCCCGCCGGGATCCGCAAGATCTCCAAGAAGTACCTGCACGACCCGGTCGAGGTCACCGTCAAGGCCAGGACCGCGACGGCGTCGAACATCAGCCAGCGCTACCTGCAGGTCGCGCACCAGCGCAAGCTCGACGCGCTCACCCGCCTCCTCGAGGTGGAGGAGTTCGACGGGATGATCATCTTCGTCCGCACGAAGTCCGCGACCGAGGAGCTCGCGGAGAAGCTCCGCGCCCGCGGGCACGCCGCCGCCGCGATCAACGGCGACATCGTGCAGGCGCAGCGCGAGCGCACGATCGGCCAGCTCAAGGACGGCAAGATCGACATCCTCGTCGCCACGGACGTCGCGGCGCGCGGCCTCGACGTGGAGCGCATCAGCCACGTGGTGAACTACGACATCCCGCACGACACCGAGTCGTACGTGCACCGGATCGGCCGCACGGGCCGCGCCGGCCGCAAGGGTGACGCTCTCCTGTTCGTCACGCCCCGCGAGCGGCATCTGCTGCGCGCCATCGAGAAGGCCACGCGGCAGCCCCTCACGGAGATCGGGCTGCCCTCCGTCGAGGACGTGAACGCGCACCGGGTGGAGAAGTTCGGCGAGTCGATCACCGAGAACCTCACCAACGACCACCTGCAGCTGTTCCGGCGCCTCATCGAGGACTACGTGGGCGCCAACGACGTGCCGCTGGTCGACGTGGCCGCCGCGCTCGCGCTGCAGTCGCGCGACGGTGCCTCGTTCCTGCTCAAGCCCGACCCGCCCGAGCGCGAGCGCAACGCCCGTGACCGCAAGGACCGGGACTTCGGGGACCGCGACGGCCGGCCCTCCCGGGGCCGGGACCGCGATCGTGACCGCGAACCGTCGACCCATCGCAAGACGGGCCGGCCGATGGTGCCGTACCGGATCGCAGTGGGCAAGCGTCAGCACGCGACGCCGTCCCAGATCGTGGGCGCGATCGCCAACGAGGGCGGGCTGCGGCGCAGCGATTTCGGTCACATCAGCATCCGGCCGGACCACAGCATCGTCGAACTGCCGGACGATCTCGGGCGCGACGTCTTCGATGCGCTGGAGCGAACCCGTATTTCGGGGCAGTTGATCCACCTGGAGCGGGACCCCGGCGCGCCGTCGGGCCGGCCCGCCGCGGGTAAGCAGCGGTTCCGGGCCGGGCGCAAGCGCTGACGACCGGGTCGGCGTTTGCGCACATGTGTATTAACCTTTAGTCAAGGTGTAGCTCGATCCGGGCGCGCCGACCGTCGGCTGCCGCCGACCCGAGAGACTCGAGGAGCGCATGACCGCCGCCGCTGACCAGGGCGACGGCCCCGGTGGCCGTCGGGATCGCGTCGTTCGCCTGCTGCAGTACCTGGACGAACTGATCCGCTCCCGGTCCCTGGTGACCCGGGACCTCGACGATCATCTCGCGGTGCTACCGCTCACGGGCGACGGTGCGCTGACCGAGGCGTGGGACGCCGACGCCAAACCCGGCGGCACCATCTTCACGGTCCCGCGCGACGACGCCCCCGATTCGCCGCACTCGCGGCTGCTGCGCGTCTTCGACGAACTGGCCGATCACCCGGAGTCCGTCGAGCTCGTGCTCGCCTCGGGCCTGCTCACCGCGCGGGACGGCGACACCGCGATCCGCGCGCACCTGCTCACGCAGCCCGTGCTGCTCGAGCGGGACCGCCGGGGCAAGCGCCTGACCGTGGTGCTGCCGCGCGACTCCGTCCCCCGCGTCGAGGACTCCCTGCTGCTCGCCGGGCTCTCCTCGTTCGACCTCTCCGGCTCCGCCGAACTGCAGGCCGAGCTGCGGGAGAAGGCGCGCACCGTGCTCGACCCCGCATGCCAGGAGTTCACCGAGCGCTGGCTCGGCGCGGCGACCGGCGGTGACGGCGCGCACGTCGAGTTCGCACCCGCGCTGGTGCTCCGCACCCGAGGCTCCGCGCCGCTGCTGAACTTCTACGACGCGATGAAGGCCGACGTCGCCGACCTCGACCGGGCGGTGCCCGTCGGCCTCGCCCAGCTCGTGGAGGGCGTGAGCTCCGAGGAGCGCATCCGGCAGCTCGCCGTCGACGGTGCGATGAGCCCGCTGGAGCTGCTCGACGAGGCCTACTACGTGCTGCCGTCGAACGTGGAGCAGCGCGACATCCTCGCGCACATGGGCGCCGACTCGGGCGTCGTGGTGGAGGGCCCGCCCGGCACCGGCAAGACGCACACCATCGCGAACCTGCTGGCGGCGCTCCTCGCCAAGGGGCAGCGCGTGCTCGTGGTGTCCGAGAAGGCGCAGGCGCTGGCCGTGCTCGAGGACAAGCTGCCCCCCGAGGTGCGCCAGCTCGTCGTCTCGGTCACGGACGTCACGAAGGACGGCTCGGCCTCGCTCGCCGCGTCGGTCACCGAGATCGCCACCCGCAAGTCCACCTACTCCGAGGCGCTCGCCGACGCCGAGCTGCGCGACCTGCGCGCCAAGCGCGACCGCGCCGTCGAGCGGCGCGAGGAACTGGTCCGGGAGGTCTGGTCGCTGCGCACCTCCGAGAGCGAGGACTCCGACTGGCTCGCCTCCGCGTACTCCGGCAAGCCCGCGGAGATCGTCGCCCACGTGCGCCGGGACGCGGAGAAGTACTCGTGGCTGCCCGGACCGGTCGACGGCGCCGTGCCCCCGCTCGACACCCGCGAGTTCGATCGGCTCGTGGCGCTGCTGCGCCGCAACGACGAGGTGTTCTCCCGCCGGCTCACCCACAACCTTCCCGACCTGTCCGAGATCCCGGACGCCGACGAGCTCGAGGCACTGTGCGCGACGCTCGCGGACTCCCCGCTCACGAGCGCCGACAGCGGGGCGCTGACCCACGTGCTCGGCGGCGTGGACGCCGACCGGCTGGCGGTGATCCGGGCCCGCGCCGACCTCATCCACGAACTGGTGGACCGGGTGCGCCGCTACCCGCCGTCCGCGCAGCTGCTCGCCGAGGACATGCTGATCGGCGACCGTGCGCACCTCGCGTCCCGGCTCGCCGGGCTCGAGGAGCAGATCGCGACGGCCCGCAACGCCGACGGCGAGCTCGAGGGCGTCGAGGTCCGGCTCAGCGACACCCCGGACGCGAACGACCGCGCCGCCATCGACGACTACGCCCGCCACCTCGCGATGGGCAACGAGCCGCGCAAGCGGTTCCGCAAGCCGGAGCAGAAGGCGTTCGAGGAGACGGGCCTCGGGATCGTGGTCGACGGTGCCGAGGGCGCGGACGCGGCGCACCTGCGGGCCGCCGCGCAGCACCTCAAGGTCGAGGACGTGATCGGCCGCGTCGGCGACGTGCTGCGGGCGCTCGGGCTCGAGGCCCCGCCCACCGACCCTTCAGGCCGCACCGCGACCCGCGGCCGCAGCGAACGGCTCAGCCAGGCCGCCGACCAGCTGCTCCGCGCCCGCACCGTCGTGCGGCTGGTGTCCGAGCGCGACCGGCTCACCGAGGCGATGCTGGCCCTCTCCGAGCACGCCCCGCGCCCGAAGGACCTCGCGGAGACCGACGCGGTGGCGCGCCAGGTGATCGCGATCTCGGCCGCCGCGGGCGCCCGCGACGCGCACAGCCGGCTCGACGCGCTGCGCGTGCAGGTGCAGGAGATCGTCGAGCGCGGGCCCTCGCCGGAGGGCGACGCGATGGTCGCCGCGCTGCGCCAGTACCGCTACGCCCCGATCCGGGACGCTCGCCGCGCCTGGGACGCCGCCCGCGCCGAGCGCGACGATCGCGGCGCGCTGGACCTGCTCGCGCTCCGGCTGCGGACGAAGGCGCCGGCGCTGTTCGACCTCCTCGCGCGCACGGCGGCGGATCCGGTGTGGGACGTGCGGGTGCCAGAGCTGGCCGACGCCTGGTCCTGGCGGCGGGCCGTCACCTGGGCCGCGTCCCGCGTGCACCCGGGCGACGACGCCCAGCTCGAGGCGGACCTGCAGGCGGCGGAACAGGACGTGGCGCACTACACCACCCGGATCGCCACGGCGAGTGCGTGGCGGCAGTGCCTGCGGCGCATGACGTTCGATGAGATCCAGGCGCTGCACGCCTACCGCGACCACATCTCCTCGATCGGCCGCGGATCGGGCCGGCACGCCGAGCGGTTCCGCGTCGCGGCGCGCGAGGCCATGCGGCAGGCGCAGTCCGCGGTGCCCGCGTGGATCATGCCGATCTCCCAGGTGGTCGCGTCGATCTCCCCGGAGCGCAACGCCTTCGACGTGGTGATCGTCGACGAGGCCAGCCAGGCCGACATCACCAGCTCCTTCCTGCTGTGGCTCGCGCCCCGGGTGATCGTGGTGGGCGACGAGAACCAGTGCGCCCCTTCCGCATTCACCGGCGTCGGCCTGGACGAGGTGTTCAACCGGCTGGACGCCCAGCTTCCCGACGTGCCGCCCTACCTGCGTGACTCGCTGACCCCGCGGTCCAGCCTGTTCACGCTGCTGCGCACCCGTTTCGGGCACACGGTGCGGCTGCGCGAGCACTTCCGGTGCATGCCGGAGATCATCGACTTCTCCTCCCGCCAGTTCTACAGCGACGCGCCACTGATCCCGGTGCGCCACTACGGCGCCGACCGCCCCGTGCCGCTGCGGGTGACGCACGTGCCGAAGGGGCGGGTCGTCGGCGAGGGCGCGCGGATCACCAATCCGACCGAGGCCCAGGCCATCGTCGATCAGCTGGTCCGGTGCTTCGCCGATCCGCTGTACGCGGGCCGCACGTTCGGCGTGATCGCCCTGCAGGGCCAGGGGCAGGTCGATGAGCTGTACCGCCGGCTCCGCGAGGCGATCGACCCCGACGAGTGGGACGCCCGCCGGCTGCGGGTGGGTACGCCGCCCGACTTCCAGGGCGACGAGCGCGACGTGGTGCTGCTGTCCATGGTGGTGGCGCCCGATTACCGGTTCCGCGCGCTCACCGGCCGCGACTTCCAACGCCGGTTCAACGTGGCGGCCTCCCGCGCCCGGGACCAGCTGTGGCTGTTCACCTCCGTGGATGAGGGCGACCTCAAGCCGAACGACCTGCGCGCCTCCCTGCTGCGGTACGTGACCCGCGCGGATGTCGAAGTGGCGCAGCCGATGCCGGCGGACGTGCCGACGGACCGCCGGGTCGAGCCGTTCGACAACCTCTTCGAGCAGCAGGTGTTCGTGCGGCTGCGCGACATGGGCTACCACGTGAACCCCAAGGTGGTGGTCAACAACCGCACCATCGACCTGGTGGTCACAGGGGAGCAGGGCCGCCTCGCCGTCGAGTGCGACAGCGCCGATTTCGCGTCCACGCCGCAGCAGGCCCGCTCCGACATCGAACGCGAACGCGAGCTCCGTCGGTGCGGGTGGGAGTTCGTCCGGGTCCGCGAGTCCGTCTTCGCGACCGACGCCGACGCGGCCATGTCCGTGGTGATCAAGGCGCTGGACCGGCGCGGGGTGCAGCCGCTGACCCTGCAGCGCGCACTCACCGTGGGCGAGCGCGCCGACGACGGCTCCGTCGAGCTCTGGGAGCCCGTGGGGCTCGACATCGACACGGAGTAGCCCGCCCCCCGGGCGGGCGGGCGGCGGCGCGCGAGTGCGGCTACGCGCGCGAGTACTCGGAGGCGCGGCGGATCAGGTCCGGATCGGGACGCACACCCGTGTACAGCACGAACTGCTCGGCGGCCTGCAACGCGATCACCTCCGCGCCCGTGATCACCGTCGTGCCCGCGTCCCAGCCGGCCCGCACCAGCGGCGTCTCGGGCGGCATCGCCACCACGTCGAACACCGTGTCCGCGGCCGCGATCAGCTCCACCGGGAAGGAGAGCTCCTCCGCCGCGGGACCCGACATCCCCAGCGGGGTGGCGTTCACGAGCACCCGCGCACCGTCGGGCGGGGCGACCGCATGCCGGAAGCCGTACAGCCCCGCCAGTTCCGCCCCGGCGCCGGCGTTGCGGGCCACCACGGTGACGTCGCGGCAGCCGTGGTCGCGCAGGGCTGCGACCACCGCCTTCGCCATGCCGCCCGCCCCGCGGACCGCCACCGGCAGCGCAGGGTCGACGTGGTGCGAGCCCAGCAGCGAGGCGACTGCGGCGTAGTCGGTGTTGTACGCGTGCAGCACCCCGTCCTCGTTGACGATCGTGTTGACCGAGTCGATCGCGGTGGCGGACGGCTCCATCACGTCCACCAGCTCGATCACCGCCTCCTTGAACGGCATTGAGATCGCGCAGCCGCGCACGCCGAGCGCCCGGACGCCGCCGATCGCGGCCGGCAGGTCCGTGGTGCTGAACGCCTTGTACAGGTAGTTCAGCCCCAGCTCGCGGTACAGGAAGTTGTGGAACCGGGTGCCGATGCTGCTGGGCCGGGCGGAGAGCGACATGCACAGCACGGTGTCGCGGTCGGGCATCGCGATCGAATCGTTCACCGCATCCACCCTAATCCTGTCGGTCGGGAACCGCGGGCCGAGCTGGTGCGTCCAATTGATGTGGTGGATTTCCAGGACATCGGCCAGACCCAGTGGGAGCGGTACTCGACCGCGGAGGTGCGATCCTTCGCGCGGGGGCTCTCCGGCGAGGGGATCGCGGCGGACGCCCGGGCGATCGGCAGCGCCGGGAACAAGCACGCCGACAGCCTCGCCGAGCTGCAGCGCGACAGCACCACCGTGAGTGAGCGGTGGCGCGGCGAGGCGAAGGACGAGTCGTACGCGCAGATGGGCGGGTTCGTCGCCCGCGCCTATACGAACGCCGTCGAGTTCCAGAAGCTGGTGCGCAACGTGGACGCCCTGTCGGGGACGGCCGCGGAGACGAACCTCGCGTTCAGCGACCTCCCCGATCCGCCGTCCTCGGGGGTCACGGGAACGATCGGCTCGACGTACCGCTCGGCCGTGGGGGAGGCGGTCAAGCGCACCTACTCCTCGCCGGTGCGGACCTCCGCGTCGAGCCTGCCGCTGGGGGCGGCGCGCGGCGGCGTCGTGTTCGACCACATCGGCCCCGCGAACGACAAGGGCGACAACAGCGCGGCCACCGCGCCCGCCGAACCGGACGCCGTGACGCCCGCGGCGGGCACCGGCGGCGGCGGGGGCGGCGCACCGTCGGACTCGACGACCGAGACCTCGCCCACCGGCCCGGCCACGACCATCGCGGTTGCGGACCAGGGCGATCCCGCGACCGCCGAGACGGACACCGCCACCCGCGGCACCGGTGCGGAGCAGGCCGGCGCCCAGCAGTCGGGCGCCGGGACGGGCGGGGCGAGTACGGGCGGCACCGGCACCGGGGAGACCGGCGCGGGCGAGGTGCCGGGCACCGGGGACGGCACCGACCCCGGCCTCGACGAGGCGGGCCAGGACCCTGCCGCCGACCCCGAGGCGCCGTCCTCGCTGCTCTCGCCCGCCGCCGCCGTACCCCTCACGCCCACGGCCCGGACCGGGACCGGGCTCTCGGGGATCACCGGCGGCGGACGGGCGGACGTGGGCCGGGCGGACGTGGGCCGGGCGGCGTCGCCGCTCGGGCTGCGGCAGGACGCGGCGGCGGTGCGCGCCGCGGCGGCACCGGTCGGCGCCGGCGGTTCCGGGACCGGTGCCCGCCCCGACTCCGGGCCGTACGGCATGCCCGCCGCAGGCGCGGGCGGGCAGCGCGGCCAGGGCGACGGGCGGCACCGGGTGCCCGCCTACCTCATCGACCGGCGCAACGGCGAGGAGCTGGTGGGGGACATGCCGCTCGTCGGGCCGGGCGTCATCGGCCAGTGGAATACGGACGCCGCGGACGCCCCGCGAGCGCCCGCGCCGCCGGCTAGGGGTGAGCCGCGCCCGCGTTGATCGCCGCCACCAGCGCGGGCAGCGTGGTGGCCGCGGTCCCCGCCCAGTGGTACGAGGCGGCCGCGCTGAGCGGCGTCGCCTCCGGGTTGATCTCGATCACCGGAATGCCCGCCGCGAGAGCCGATTCCGGCAGCCGCGCCGCGGGGTAGACGATGCCGGACGTGCCGATCACGAGCACCACGTCCGCCGTCAGCACCGCGGCCTCCGCCCGGCTCCAGGCGTCCATCGGCAGCGCCTCGCCGAACCACACGATCCCGGGCCGGACCAGCGAGAGGCAGTGCATGCAGGTCGGCGGGGTGGCGCGCAGGTCGGGCGTGATGCCGGGATCGTCGGGCAGGAACGCGTCCGCGCCCAGGTAGGGGGTGCCGCAGTGCTCGCACCGCGGCGCGAACAGGCTGCCGTGCAGGTGGGAGATGACGCGCGAGCCGGCGCGCTCGTGCAGGTCGTCCACGTTCTGGGTGACGATCGATACCGCGCGGTGTGCGGCCAGCTCGGCGAGGGCGATGTGCCCGTCGTTGGGGTCGGCCTGCCGGGCGACGTGCGCCCGCCACTGGTACCAGCCCCACACCAGGGCGTTGTCGCGCGCCCAGCCGTCGACGGAGGCGATCGCCTCGGGGTCGTACTGCTCCCACAGGCCGGTCTGGGCCTCCCGGAAGGTGGCGATGCCGGATTCGCGGCTCATGCCCGCGCCGGTGAGCACCGCGATCGTCTCCGCCGAGCGCACGAGCTCGGCGACGGCTGCGGGCACGGCGACGACGGCGGGACGGTCGGAAGGGCGCATTCCGGACGACATCGGCACAGACTACCGAGCGCCGACGGGGCCATGGGGTAGGTAACGATTCGATAACAACTGCTACTCGCGGGAAACATCGGTGATCGCCGTCACGCCCCGATGGACCTGCGTGGATTCATGCGTGTATCGGCGTTCGGATACACCCGTGAATCGAGATGTCCAAGCTACTCGCCGGTATACCCATTGGTTACATATCCGCACGTCAGAGCAGGTGTCAAAGCTGTGTTCTCATGGAGCACGGGTTTTCCGCGGGCCTGCCGCGGACGTGCCGTCATTCGGCGCGCAGCGAGCTGATCCGAGGAGATTCATGACTGTCGACGACTTCGTCACCGCCAACACGCGTGCCGCCGAGGGACCGCGCAACAACGATGCGCTGGTGGACAGGTTGGCGGCGGGGGAGCAGTACGCGCTCGTCTTCGGCGGCCAGGGCGGCCCCTGGCTGCCCGGCCTCGTCTCCCTGCTCGAGCAGACCGGCCTGGCGGACGACCCCGAGTACCGCGACCTGTTCGACGGATTCGTCGAGCGCGCCGATTCGGTGCTCGAGCCGGTGCGCGCCGAGCTGCTCCGCGCGCAGGCCCTGACCTTCGACCCGATGCGCTGGCGCGACGCCTCCATCGCCGCCTCGGAGGCGGAGACCCCCGACGAGGACGAGGACGAGGCGCAGCCCGCCGCGGCTCCCGCGCGCCGCCTCCTCGCGCCGCAGGTCGACGGTGCCGTCTTCTCCGTTCCCGGCGTCCTGTTCGCGCAGCTCGTCGCCCTGTACGGGCTCGAGGCGCAGGGCCTCGACCCCTGGGACGTCCCGCCCGTCGCCGTCATCGGTCACTCGCAGGGGCAGCTCGCCGTCTCCGCCTTCTCCTCGCGCGGCAACGAGGGCGACCTGCTGGCCATCGCGCGCCTGATCGGCGCCGCGGGCCGCGTGGTGGCCCGGCGCAAGGGCCTCGTCGCCCTCGGCGGCGCCACCCCGATGATGGCCGTCTCCGGCGTCCGCCAGGACAAGCTCGAGGCGCTGCTCGCCGACTTCACCGCCACCGTCGCCTTCGACGCCTGCGGCCCCGTGCTCGCGGTGCGCAACAACCGCAACTCCTTCGTCCTCACCGGCACCCCGAAGCTGCTCGCCGGCTTCCGCGAGTTCTGCGAGTCCGTCGCCGAGGCCGAGGAGGAGAAGCGCAAGGAGAAGCTCACCGGCGGAGCCGCTTTCGCCCCCAAGTTCGAGGACGTCGCGGTCGACATCGGGTTCCATCACCCCGCGCTCGCCGACGGTGTCGGCCTGGTCACCGAGTGGGCGCAGCGCTGCGGCCTCGACACCGACACCGCCGCGCGCCTCGCCGCGGCCGTGCTCGTGGAGCCGGTCGACTGGGTCGCCGAGGTGGAGGACGCGATCGCCAAGGGCGCGCGCTGGCTGATCGACCTCGGCCCCGAGGACATCGCCACCAAGCTGTCGGCGGCGCCCGCCCGCGGCCGCGGCGTGGGCCTCGTCCCCGCCACCACGCTGCGCGGCGCCCGCAACCTGTTCTCGCCCGGCGGCGTCCCGGAGCTGCCGCTGGCCTGGTCGGAGTTCTCCCCGCGACTGGTGAGCCTGCCCGACGGCCGCACCGTGCTCTCCACCCGGTTCACCGAGCTCACCGGCCGCAGCCCGATCCTGCTCGCCGGCATGACGCCCACCACCGTCGACCCGGGCATCGTCGCCGCGGCCGCCAACGCCGGCCACTGGGCCGAGCTGGCCGGCGGCGGCCAGGTGACCGAGCCGATCTTCGCCGAGAACGTCGCCAAGCTCACCGAGCTCCTCGAGCCGGGCCGGGCCGCGCAGTTCAACTCCCTGTTCCTCGATCCCTACCTGTGGAAGCTGCAGCTCGGCGGCAAGCGGATCGTGCAGAAGGCCCGGGCAGCGGGCGCCCCGCTCGACGGCGTGATCATCACCGCCGGCATCCCCGAGCTGGAGGAGGCCACGGCCCTCGTCGAGGAGCTGACCGAGGCCGGCATGCGGCACGTCGCCTTCAAGCCCGGCACCGTGGAGCAGATCCGGCAGGTCGCGCGGATCGCCGCGGAGGTGCCGCAGTTCCCGGTGATCGTGCACGTCGAGGGCGGCAAGGCCGGCGGCCACCACTCGTGGGAGGACCTCGACGAGCTGCTGCTGGTCACCTACGCCGAGCTGCGCGACCGCAACAACGTGGTGCTCGCCGTCGGCGGCGGCATCGGCACGCCCGCGCTGGCCGCCGAGTACCTCTCCGGCGAGTGGTCGCGCAAGTACGGCGCCCCCGCCATGCCGGTGGACGGCATCCTGGTCGGCACCGCCGCCATGGCCACCCTCGAGGCCACCACCTCGGACGACGTCAAGCGCATGCTCGCCGAGATCCCCGGCACCCCCGACTGGATCGGGGCCGGTCACGCCGGCGGCGGCATGGCCTCGGGCCGCAGCCAACTGGGCGCCGACATCCACGAGATCGACAACACCGCCTCCGCCTGCGGCCGCCTGCTCGACGAGGTGGCCGGCGACGGTGACGCCGTCGCCGAGCGCCGCGACGAGATCATCGCCGCCATGGCCGGCACCGCGAAGCCCTACTTCGGCGACGCCGACACCATGACCTACGCGCAGTGGCTCGAGCGCTACCTCGAACTCTCGGTCGGCACCCGCGAGCAGCTCGCCTCCGCCGACCCGAGCCGCTTCGGCGACTACGGCTGGCTCGACATCACCCACCAGGACCGCTTCCTGTCGATGCTGCACCGCGCCGAGGCCCGCCTCGCCGAGGAGGACCGCGGCCCCATCGAGACCGCGTTCGCCGACGTGACCGCGACCGACGACGCCTACGCCGCGCTGGACGCGCTGCTGCAGCGCTACCCGGAGGCGGCCTCGACCCGCCTGCACCCGGCCGACGTGCCGTTCTTCGTCTCGCTGTGCCGCACCCCCGGCAAGCCGGTGAACTTCGTCCCCGTGGTCGACAAGGACGTCCGCCGCTGGTGGCGCTCCGACTCGCTGTGGCAGGCGCACTCGCCGCGGTACGCCGCCGACGAGGTGTGCATCATCCCCGGCCCGGAGGCCGTCGCCGGCATCACCCGGGTCGACGAGCCCGTGGGCGATCTGCTGAACCGGTTCGAGGCCGAGCTGGTCCGCCGCCGCATCGGCGAGGGCGAGACCGCACGGTCCGTCGCCGGGCGCCGCGTCGCCCCCGGCGTCGAGTCGGTCCCGCTCGCGCGGGCCCTCGCCGCCACCAACGTCCAGTGGGCGGGCCGCCTCGTGCACAGCCCGATCGCCCGCCTGGGGGCCGGCAGCACCTGGACCGTCGAGGGCGCGGACGGCGCCGGCGACACCGCGGTGCACGCGGGAACCGGCGCGCGGCTGCGCGCCACCGGCCCGAACGCCGTCGTCCTGGAGATCCCCGTCTCCGGCTCCGAACTGGTGATCCCGATCCAGGTCCCGGACAGCTGCGCCGACGGCGGCGTGCCGGTCATCGAGCTGGGCGAGGCCAGCGAGGCGATGTCGAAGCTGGTGGCGCTGGCCGCCGCCGGCGAGCTGCCGGCCGTCGTGGCCGAGGGCGGCGCCCCCGCGTCCTCCATCACCTTCGAGTTCCGCGCCGAGGACGCCGCAGACCACGCGGCGATCACCGCGGACAGCCTCCCGGTGGGCCTGTCGGCCCTGTACGGCGACGAGCAGCTGGCCGTGCCGGACGCCTTCGTGGGCCTCTGCTGGCCCGCGACGTTCGCCGTGGTCGGCGCCGCCACCACCGCCGAGGGCCGCCCCGTGGTCGAGGGCATGCTCGACCTGGTGCACCTGGACCACGCCATCGAGCTGGCCGCGAACCCCACGCCGGGCTCCTACCGGGCCACGGCCCGCCTCGAGGACGTGACGGCGACCGACATCGGCACCGTGGTCACCGTCGGCATCGACGTCCGCGCCCCGGGCGCCGACGCCCCCGCCGTCGTGATGACCGAGCGCTTCGCGATCCGCGGCCGTACCGGCGACGCCGAGCTGGCCGACCCGCAGCCCGCGGGCGGCGCCCGCGGCGAGACCGCGACCGAGACCCCGCGCAAGCGGGTGCGCCAGGCCGTGGTCAACGCCCCGCAGGACATGAGCGGCTTCGCCGCCGTCTCCGGCGACCACAACCCCATCCACACCAGCCAGGTCGCGGCGAGCCTCGCCGGCCTGCCCGGCCCGATCGTGCACGGCATGTGGCTCTCGGCCGCCGCGCAGCAGGTGGCGTCCGCCTCCAACGGCGACGTGATGCACCGCAAGATCCGCGGCTGGACCACCCGGTTCCTCGGCATGGTGCTCCCCGGCGACGAGGTGCAGTTCACCGTGGAGCGGGTCGGCATCGACCGCGGCGGCGAGCTGCTCGAGGTGACCGCGCGGGTCGGCGACGACCTGGTGATGGCCGCGTCCGCCGTGGCCTTCCCGGCCGTGACCGCGTACGTGTTCCCCGGCCAGGGCATCCAGGGCAAGGGCATGGGCCTGAACCAGCGCTCGCGCAGCAAGGCCGCGCGCGAGGTGTGGGACGCCGCCGACGAGCACACCCGCGAGAACCTCGGCTTCTCCATCCTCGCCGTGGTCCGCGACAACCCGCTCTCGATCCGCGCGAACGGCACCGTCTACAGCCACCCGGACGGCGTGCTGTACCTGACCGAGTTCACCCAGGTCGCGATGGCGACCGTGGCGTGCGCGCAGCTGGCCGAGCTCACCGAGATCGGTGCGCGCGTGGACGATCCGATCATCGCCGGCCACTCCGTGGGCGAGTACAACGCGCTGGCCTCGGCAGGCGTGCTGCCGCTGGGCACCATCCTGGAGACGGTGTTCCACCGCGGCCGCATCATGCAGCAGCTGGTGCCCCGCGACGAGCAGGGTCGCAGCCCGTACGCGATGGCCGCGCTGCGCCCGGAGCTGTTCGACGTCGACGACGCCGAGCTGACCGACTGGGTCGAGGGGAACCTCGAGGGCGCCGACGAGTTCGCCGAGATCGTCAACCTCAATCTCCGTGGCGCGCAGTACGTCGTGGTCGGCAACCAGGCCGGTCTCGACGCCCTGGAGCGGGCGATCGCCGAGCGCACCGGCAGCCCCAAGGCGTTCCAGCTGGTTCCGGGCATCGACATCCCGTTCCACTCGTCGGTGCTGCGCGCCGGTGTGCCGGAGTTCGCCGCCCGCCTCGAGGAGCTGGTGCCGGCCGAGTTCGACTACACCAAGCTCGTGGGCAAGTACCTGCCGAACCTGGTGGCGCGGCCGTTCGAGCTGACCGCCGATTTCGCGGTCTCCATCCTCGACGTGGTGCCCAGCGAGCCGGTCCGGGCGCTCGTCGCCGACTGGGATCGTGCCACCGCTCCCGCGGAGCTCATGGCCACCGCCCGCACCCTGCTGATCGAGCTGCTCGCGTGGCAGTTCGCCAGCCCGGTCCGGTGGATCGAGACGCAGGATCAGCTGCTGATCGACACCGATCACGGCGGCCTGGGCGTGGAGCGGTTCATCGAGGTCGGCCTCGCGTCGGCCCCGACCCTCGCCAACCTCGCCAGCCGCACTCTGGCGCTGGCCTCGTACCAGCGCGCCGCCGCGACCGTGCTCAACGCCGAGCGCGACGCCGCGAAGGTCTTCGCGACCGACGAGGACGTGCCCGAGGACGAGGCCGGAACCGAGTCCGACGAGGCCGCGGCGCTCGCCGCGGCGGCCGCCGCCCCCGCGGCCGCACCCGCCGCCGCACCGGTGGCGAGCGCACCGTCGGGCGGCCCCCGCCCCGCCGACCGCGGGTTCGACGCGGCGGACGCCACGCGCGCCATGATCGCGATCTGGACCAAGATGCGCCCGGACCAGCTGGAGAAGACCGACACCATCGAGACGCTGTGCGACGGTGTGAGTTCGCGCCGCAACCAGCTGCTGCTGGACCTGGGCTCGGAGCTCAACCTGGGCGCCATCGACGGCGCCGCGGAGGCCGACCTGCCCACGCTGGCCGGCACCGTCACCAAGCTGGCGCGCACCTACAAGCCGCTCGGCCCCGTGCTCAGCGAGACCGTCGGCAACCAGCTGCGCAAGCTGCTCGGCTCCACCGGCAAGCGGCCGAACTACATCACCGAGTACGTCACCGGCACATGGGAACTGGGCCCCGGCTGGGCGCAGCACACCGTGCTCGCGCTGGCCACCGGCACCCGCGAGGGCGCCTCGGTCCGCGGCGGCGACCTCGCGACCCTGCTCGACGGGCCCGTCTCCAACGCGGCCGCGCTCGACGCGCTGATCGACCGCGCGGTCGCCGAGGTCGGCGCCGCGCAGGGCGTGCCCGTGGGCAAGCCGTCGGCCGGCGGCGGCGCGGGCGGCGGCGCCACCGTCGACGCCGCGGCGCTCGCCGAGTTCACCTCCGCCATCACGGGGGAGGACGGTGCGCTCGCCGCATCGGCCCGCGTGCTGCTGCGCAAGCTCGGCCTCGAGCAGGAGGAGGGCGGCCTGCCCTCGCTCGACGACGAGTCGGAGCGGCTCGCCGCGCTGATCGCCACCGAGCTGGGCGACGACTGGGCCTCGACCGTGGCCCCCGCGTTCGACGCCAACAAGGCCGTCCTCATCGACGACCGCTGGGCCAGCGCCCGCGAGGACCTGCTTCGCGTGTGGAACATGGATCCGGCGACCTTCCCGACCTACAGCAAGCACATCCTGGAGACCGCCAAGGGCGCAGGCAAGGCGCTGCAGGACCAGGCGCAGTGGTGGGAGAAGAAGGCCACCGAGGCCGGCCGCACCGAGCACGCCCGGGCCTACGCCTTCCTCTCGGGTCTGGCCAAGAGCAGCCCGGAGCCGGGCGTCTACGCGGGTGAGGTCGCCGTCGTCACCGGCGCCTCGGCCGGGTCGATCGCCGCGGCCGTGGCCGCGCGCCTACTCGCGGGCGGCGCCACGGTGATCGCGACGACCAGCCGGCTCGACGAGAAGCGGCTCGACTTCTTCAAGGAGCTGTACCGCACCAGCGCCCGCACCGACGCGGCGCTGTGGGTGGTCCCCGCGAACATGGCGAGCTACTCCGACGTGGACTCGCTGATCGAGTGGATCGGCGAGCGCCAGGCCGAGACCGTGGGCCCGTACACCGTGGTCCACAAGGAGGCCCTGGTCCCCACGCTGCTGTTCCCGTTCGCGGCGCCCCGCGTGTCCGGCGACATGTCCGACGCCGGGCCGCGCGCCGAGCTGGAGATGAAGATCCTGCTGTGGTCGGTGGAGCGGCTGATCGCCGGCCTCGCCGGCATCGGCAAGGACACGGACCTCGCGTCGCGGCTGCACGTGGTGCTCCCGGGCTCGCCCAACCGCGGCATGTTCGGCGGCGACGGCGCCTACGGCGAGTCGAAGGCGTCCCTGGACGCGCTCGTGACCCGCTGGAACGCCGAGAAGTCGTGGTCCGGCCGGGTGACCCTGGCGCACGCCATCATCGGCTGGGTCCGCGGCACCGGCCTCATGGGCGGCAACGACCCGCTGGTCGAGGCGGTCGAGGCGGAGGGCGTGCGCACCTGGTCCACGTTCGAGATGGCCGACAAGCTGCTCGCCAACGCCTCCGCCGAGGCCCGGGAGCGGGCCGCGCAGGCGCCGCTGTTCGACGACCTCACCGGCGGGCTCGGCGGCGTCGACCTGGACATGAAGGCGCTCGCCGATCAGGCCATGGAGGCCCGGCTCGCGGAGGCCGCGGAGGCCGAGGAGGAGGGCACCATCGCCGCCCTGCCCGGCGCCCCCGTCGCCACCCTGCGCGACCCGCAGTGGGGCCCCGTCGAGGCACGCCCCGAGGACATGGTGGTCATCGTCGGCGCCGGCGAGGTCGGCCCGTACGGCAGCTCCCGCACCCGGTTCCAGATGGAGGTCGACGAGCGGCTCTCCGCCGCGGGCGTCGCCGAGCTCGCCTGGGTGACCGGCATGATCACCTGGGAGAACGACCCGGAGCCGGGCTGGTACGACGCCGAATCGGGCGAGCTGGTGCCGGAGGCCGAGCTGGCGGACACCTACCACGACGCCGTGGTCGAGCGCTGCGGCATCCGCGAGTTCAGCGACGACGGCGACATCGTCGACCAGTCCGCGCCGCTGCTGGTGTCGGTGTTCCTGCCCGAGGACATGTCCTTCGTGGTGGCGAACGAGACCGAGGCCCGAGCCTTCGTGGACGCCGACCCCGAGAACACCGTCGCGGCGCCCACGGAATCGGGCGAGTGGCGGATCACCCGCAAGGCGGGCACCGAGATCCGCGTCCCGCGCCGCACCAAGCTGCTGCGCACCGTGGGCGGGCAGGTGCCGGACGGCTTCGATCCCACCCACTGGGGGATCACGCCGGACATGGTGGAGTCCGTCGACCGGCTGGCCCTGTGGAACCTGGTCGCCACCGTCGACGCGTTCATCTCCGCGGGCTTCGACCCGGCCGAGCTGATGGAGTACGTGCACCCCTCGCACGTCGCGAACACGCAGGGCACGGGCATGGGCGGCATGAGCTCCATGCGGGACCTGTTCATCAACACCCTGCTGGGCGAGCCGAACCAGAACGACATCCTGCAGGAGGCCCTGCCGAACGTGGTGGCCGCGCACGTGGTGCAGAGCTACGTGGGCAGCTACGGCGCCATGATCCACCCGGTCGCGGCGTGCGCCACGGCGGCGGTCTCCGTGGAGGAGGGCGTCGACAAGATCAAGGTCGGCAAGGCCCTGTTCGCGGTCACCGGCGGCTTCGACGATCTCTCGATCGAGGGCATCACCGGCTTCGGCATGATGCAGGCCACCGCGGACAGCGACAAGATGCTGGCCAAGGGCATCAGCCCGCGCCGCTTCTCCCGCGCCAACGACCGGCGCCGCGCCGGCTTCGTCGAGGCGCAGGGCGGCGGCACCGTGCTGCTGGCCGGCGGGGCCGGCGCCGCGCCCAAGGGCGGGCCGGGGGTCGGCGTGGGGGCGTGGGGGCGGAGCTGCGGCGACGGCGGGCGCACCACCAACCCCGCGCCGGGCATGGGCGCGCTGTCCGTGGCGGCGGGCGGCGCGGAGGCGCCGATGGCCCGCAGCCTGCGGAGCCTCGGCGTGGCGGCGGACGACGTCTCGATCATCAGCAAGCACGACACGTCGACCAACGCCAACGACCCGAACGAGGCGAACCTGCACGAGCGGATCGCCGCGTCGATCGGCCGTTCGGCCGGCGCGCCGATGTTCGTGGTCTCGCAGAAGTCGCTGACCGGGCACGCGAAGGGCGGCGCCGCCGCCTTCCAGCTGATCGGCATGTGCCAGATGCTCAACGAGCAGGTGCTCCCGCCGAACCGCAGCCTCGACTGCGTGGATGAGGAGATGCGCAAGTACCCGCACCTGGTGTGGCTGCGCGAGACCCACCGGTTCGACGACAGCTTCCGCCCCAAGGCCGGCCTGCTCACGTCGCTCGGGTTCGGGCACGTCTCCGGGCTGATCGCCGTGGTGCACCGGGACGCGTTCCTGGCCGCGCTCGCGCCGGAGGCGCGCGCCGAGTACCTGGCGGCGGCGCGCGAGCGCGAGGTCACCGGTGCGCGGGCCGTGCTCTCGGCCATGTGCGGACGCTCGGGCCTGTACCGCAAGCCGCCGCCCGGCGGGCGCTTCGGCGCCGACGCGTCCTCGGAGCAGACGGACCGCAGCGAGGCGGCCCTGCTGCTCGACGAGTCCGAGCGGCTCGGACCCGACGGCACGTACTGCGCCGAGGGATGCCGGTAGGGACGATAGGCTTCCGCCGTGGCAGTGGTGGGAGTGGGTATCGACGTGGTGCACGTGCCCGGGTTCGCGGAGCAGCTCGCGCAGCCCGGGACCACGATGCTCTCGTCGTTCAGTCCCGCCGAACGACGGGACGCCGCCGGGGACGTCCGCTCTCTGGCCGCCCGGTGGGCGGCGAAAGAGGCCGTCTTCAAGGCGTTCTCATCGGGGTACTACGCCCAGCGCCCGGCGGAGAAGGAGATCGGTGCGCGGGAGGTGGAGGTCGTGTCCGATGCGTGGGGGCGCCCGGCGGTACGGGTGTACGGCCGCATTGCGGCCGACCTCGGGCCGGGGGCGACAATACATGTGTCCCTCACCCATGACGGTGACACCGCGGCGGCGTTCGCGGTGATCGAGAGAACGATTTAAGAGCGCGACGGTCCGCCCCGGCGGACACATCACGCACCGGATAGAGCCGAAAGGGAACAAGCGAGTGTTCAGCCGAATCGCCATCGTGAACCGAGGTGAGGCCGCGATGCGCCTCATCCATGCGGTCCGCGACCTGGCCGCCGAGACCGGGCAGCAGATCGAGACCGTCGCGCTCTACACGGACGTCGATCGCACTGCGACCTTCGTCCGCGAGGCCGACATCGCCTACGACCTGGGGCCCGCCGCGGCGCGGCCGTACCTCAACTACGAGCTGCTCGGGAACGCGCTGCAGGAGACCGGCGCCGACGCGGCGTGGGTCGGCTGGGGATTCGTCGCCGAGGACCCGGTGTTCGCGGAGAAGTGCGCCGAGGTCGGCGTCACCTTCGTCGGCCCGAGCCCGGAGGCGATGCGGCAGCTCGGCGACAAGATCGGCGCCAAGCTGATCGCCGAGGAGGTCGGTGTTCCCGTCGCGCCGTGGAGCCGCGGGCCGGTGGAGACGCTGGAGGAGGCCAAGGACAAGGCCAAGGACATCGGCTACCCGCTGATGCTCAAGGCCACCGCCGGCGGCGGCGGCCGCGGCATCCGGATGGTCGCCTCGGACGCGGACCTCGAGGAGGCGTACCTGCGCACCCGCGAGGAGGCCGAGCGCGCCTTCGGCAGCGGCGTCGTGTTCCTGGAGCGCCTGGTCACGGGCGCCCGTCACGTCGAGGTGCAGGTGATCTCCGATGGGGAGACGGCGTGGGCCATCGGCGTGCGCGACTGCTCGGTGCAGCGCCGCAACCAGAAGGTGATCGAGGAGTCGGCGTCGCCGGTGCTCGGCCCCGAGCAGGTGCAGCGGCTCAAGGAGTCCGCGGAGCGCCTCGCGGTGAAGGTCGGCTACCGCGGCGCGGCCACCGTCGAGTTCCTGTACCACCCGGGCGACGACCTGCTGGCCTTCCTCGAGGTGAACACCCGCCTGCAGGTGGAGCACCCGATCACCGAGGTCACCAACAGCTTTGACCTGGTGCGCGCGCAGCTGCACGTCGCCTCCGGGGGGCTGCTCGACGGTGAGCGTCCCGTGGAGCGGGGCCACGCGATCGAGGCCCGCCTCAACGCGGAGGACCCGGACCGCGACTTCGCGCCCGCGCCCGGCCGCATCGCGCTGCTCGACCTGCCCGCCGGCCCCGGCATTCGCATCGACACCGGCGTCTCGCAGGGCGATACGATCCCCGCCGATTTCGACTCGATGATCGCGAAGGTCATCGCGTACGGCCGCGACCGCGACGAGGCCCTGGGCCGCCTGCGGCGCGCCATGAACGAGACCCGCGTGATCATCGAGGGCGGCGCCACCAACAAGAGCTTCGTGCTCGACCTGCTGAACCAGCCCGAGGTGATCGACGGCAGCGCCGACACCGGCTGGATCGACCGCGTGCGCGGCGAGGGCCGCCTGGTCGCCGACCGGCACACCTCGGTCGCGCTGGCCTCCGCGGCGATCGACGCCTACGAGGACGAGGAGCGCACCGAGCTCACCCGCCTCCTCACCACCGCGTCGGGCGGCCGCCCGCAGGTGCAGCACGAGAGCGGCACCCCGCTCGACTTCAAGCTGCGCGGCGCGAGCTACCGGGTGCGCGTGGCGCGCACCGGCGCGCACACCTTCCGCCTCGTGATCGACACGGGCGCGGAGAGCCGCACCGCCGACGTGGACCTGGAGCGGTTCGACAACCACACCGGGCAGGCCGTGGTGAACGGCGTGCGGTACCGCCTCACCACCGGCACGCACGGCCCGGTGCACGTGGTCGACGTGGACGGCGTCACCCACCGTGTGAGCCGCGACGAGGGCGGCGTGGTCCGCTCGCCCGCGCCGGCTCTCGTGGTCGCCGTGCCGCTGGCCGTGGGCGACGAGGTCGAGGCCGGTGCGCCGATCCTCGTGCTGGAGTCGATGAAGATGGAGACGGTGCTCCGCGCCCCGTTCTCGGCGCGCCTCAAGGAGTCCTCCGTGACGGTGGGCAGCCAGGTCGAGGCGGGCGCGCCGCTGCTGCGGCTCGAGCCGCTCGGCGACGGCGACGAGGAGGCCGCGGGCAGTGCGGCCGGCCCGATCGACCTGCCGGCCGAGCCGGCCAAGGTGGGCGCCGTCGAGCGCGCCGCGGCGGGCCGGGAGGCCCTGCGCAGCCAGCTCCTGGGCTACGACGTCGACCCGGCGGACGAGAGCCGCCTGCTCGACGGGTACCTCGTGGACCGAGTCGCCGCCGAGCTCGAGGGCGCCGCCCCGGCCGCCGAGGAGCTCGTGCTGGCGGGCGTGTTCGCCGATCTCGCGGAGCTCGGCCTGCGCCGCTCGTCCGCGAGCGACGACGAGGTGCACAGCCCCCGCGAGCACTTCCACACGTACCTGCGGAGCCTCGACGCGGACCGCGCGGGCCTGCCCGACTCCTACCGCGCGAAGCTCGCTGCGGCGCTGGGACACTACGGGGTCACCGAGCTCGACCGCACCCCGGAGCTCGAGTCCGCCGTGTTCCGCATCTTCCTGGCCCAGCAGCGGCCCAAGGCGGGCGTCCGCGTGCTCACCGCCCTGCTGCGCAAGTGGCTGCGGGAGCCGGCACCGTCGACCGAGCAGGGCGGCGACGCGCGCGCCGTGCTCGAGCGCCTCATCGACGCGACGCAGTCGCGGTACCCGGTGATCGCGGACCTCGCCCGCGGCGTGGTCTTCGCCTGGTTCGGGCAGCCGCTGCTGCGCGGCAACCGCGAGGGCGTGTACTCGGCGGTCCGGGCGCACCTGGCGCACCTCGACGAGAACCCCACGGCCGCGGATCGTTCCGACCGGATCGCGGAGATGGTGCGCAGCACCGAGCCGCTGGTGCTGCTGCTGGGCGAGCGCCTGGGCGGCGGGGTGGCGCGGAACAACGCCGTGATGCTCGAGGTGCTCACGCGCCGCTATTACGGCAACAAGGGCCTGGGGGACGTTCGCACGCAGCGCGTCGGCGAGACCGAGTTCGTGATCGCCGAGCGCGACGGTGCGCTGCTCGCCTCCGCCGCCGTGGCCTTCAGCGGGCTGGGCGACGCCGTCGCCGGGCTGGCGACGGTGGCCGACGGCGCCGCGTCCGTGGACGCCGACATCTACCTCAGCTGGGAGCAGCAGCCCGAGGACCAGGACGAGATGGTGGCCACGTTCGACAGCGTGCTCTCGGCGCATCCGCTGCCGCCGTCGGTCCGTCGGGTCACGATCACGGTGGCGGGGAGCGGGGGCGCGGTCATGCACCACCACTTCACCTTCCGTGCCGCGACCAACGGCGTGGTCGAGGACCGCCTGATCCGCGGCCTGCACCCGTACATCGCGCAGCGCATGCAGCTCGAGCGGCTGCGCCGCTTCGACCTCACCCGCCTCTCGTCCTCGGACGACGAGGAGGTGTACCTGTACCGCGCCGTCGCGAAGGAGAACCCGGCGGACGACCGGCTGGTCGCCTTCGCCCAGGTCCGCGACCTGGCGGCGGTGCGCGACGCGGACGGCCGCCTGCTGGCGCTCCCGACAGCCGAGATCGCCCTCGCGACCTGTGTGGACTCGATCCGCCGGGCGCAGGCGGCGCGGCCCAGCGGGAAGCGGCTGCCCACCAACCGGATCGTCATGTACATCTGGCCGCCGGTGGGGCTCAGCGACGCCGAGCTCGAGGCGCTCGCCGGGTTCATCGAGTCGACCACGGTGGGTGCCGGCCTGGAGGAGGTGCTGCTCATCGGCCGTCGCCGCGACGGCGAGACGCTGGTGAAGACCGAGGTGCGGGTGTCGTTCAGCCCCACCGGCCGCGCGGAGCTGCACATCGGCGCGCCCGCGGACGACGCCACGGACATCGTGGAGCCGATCGACGGCTACCGGCAGAAGGTGCTGCGCGCCGCGAGCCGTAACACCGTGTACCCGTACGAGTTGACCGGCGCGCTGGGCGATTTCGTCGAGTACGAGCTGTCCGAGGGTGATATCGCGGACGTGCTGGTACCCACCGATCGGCCGAAGGGCCGCAACACCGCGGGCATCGTGGTGGGCGTGATCTCCACGGCCACCGACCTGTACCCGGAGGGCGTGAAGCGCGTTCTGCTCCTGGGCGATCCGACGAAGTCGCTGGGCGCTCTCGCGGAGGCGGAGTGCCGCCGGATCGGCGCGGCGATCGACCTCGCCCACCGGATGGAGCTGCCCGTCGAGTGGTACGCCCTGTCCGCGGGCGCCCGGATCTCGATGGACTCGGGTACCGAGAACATGGACTGGGTCGCGGCGGCGCTGAAGAAGATCGTCGAGTTCACGCAGCAGGGCGGCGAGATCAACATCGTCTCCGCCGGCATCAACGTGGGCGCGCAGCCGTACTGGAACGCCGAGGCCACCATGCTGATGCACACCAAGGGCGTGCTGATCATGACCCCGGAGTCGGCGATGGTGCTCACCGGCAAGCAGTCGCTGGACTTCTCCGGCGGCGTCTCGGCGGAGGACAACTTCGGCATCGGCGGCTACGACCGGATCATGGGCCCGAACGGCCAGGCGCAGTACTGGGCGGCGGACCTCATGGGCGCGCACGCGATCCTGATGGAGCACTACGCGCACACCTACATCGCCCCGGGCGAGCAGGCGCCGCGCCGGGCCGCGACCACGGACCCGTCCGACCGCGACATCTCCGACTTCCCGCACGTGCTGGCGGACAGCGATTTCACGACGGTGGGCGACATCTTCTCCTCCGAGAAGAACCCGGATCGCAAGAAGCCGTTCGACATCCGCACGGTGATGCGGGCCCTGTCCGATCAGGACCACGAGGTGCTGGAGCGCTGGGCGGGTATGGCCGACGCCGAGACCGCGGTGGTGCAGGACGTGCACATCGGCGGCATCCCGGTGTGCCTGCTGGGCATCGAGTCGAAGTCGGTTCCGCGCCTGGGCTTCCCGGCCACGGACGGCCCGGACACCTACACCGCCGGCACGCTGTTCCCGCAGTCGTCGAAGAAGGCGGCCCGCGCGATCAACGCGGCGAGCGACAACCGCCCGCTGGTGGTGCTCGCGAACCTGTCCGGCTTCGACGGCTCGCCGGAGTCGCTGCGCAAGCTCCAGCTGGAGTACGGCGCCGAGATCGGCCGCGCGATCG
>JBEBXD010000027.1:0-43555 GCA_040391845.1 Tsukamurella paurometabola
AGATCGTTGTGGAGCCTAGGAGATTCGAACTCCTGACATCCGCCTTGCAAAGGCGGCGCTCTACCAACTGAGCTAAGGCCCCGAGTGGGGGTGGTGGGCCTAGGAGGACTTGAACCTCCGACCTCTTCGTTATCAGCGAAGCGCTCTAACCGCCTGAGCTATAGGCCCGTGAACCGAGGTGGAACATTACCAGCGCACCTCGGCTTCCACAAAACTGCTGGTCAGTCCCGATCTGCCAAGGTCACCTCGATACCGCCCACGAGGTCGGCGCAGAGGTTGTAGATGAACGCGCCGACGGTGGCGAGCGCCGTGAGCAGCACGACGTTCGCGAGGCCGATCAGGCCCGCGTAGGTGAACACGTCGCCCGCGCTCAGCAGGACGCCGCCGGACTCCTCCTGCACCAGGGTGCCCACGCTGTCGTTGATCTTCGCCCAGACACCCATCCCGTTGAGGATGATGTACAGCACGCCGACGGCGATCATCCACACGAAGAACAGCACCACGGACACCACGCCGGAGAGCTTGAACGTGGTCCACGGGTCGATGCTGCGCAGCTGCATCCCCGCCCGCACCGGGCCGTTCGCGGCGCGGGTCTTCACCCCCGCGGCGCGGGCCGGCGCGGCCCCCACGGTGTGCAGGTTCGACGATGCCGCATCCTCCGCCGGCGCGTCGGCGTCGGCGGGTGCCTCCGCCGCGGGCGCGGGCGGCGTGGCGGGCGCGGCCGGCGCCTGGTTCCCGGCCGCGGACGCCGCCGCGGTCGGGATCGGCACCGTCTCGGGTGCGGGCTTCGCGGCGGGCGCAGGCTTCGCGGCGGGCGCGGGCGCCGCCGGCGCGACCTGGTGGATCTTGTCCAGGTCGGGCAGGTTCTTCGGCAGTTCGTTGCGCTCGACGCCCTCGGTGGGCGCGTCGATCGCGCGGCCCACCTCGGTGTCGCGGCGCGGGATCCGGACGGGCCGGGTTCCCGGCTCCTGCCCGGACTCCGGCGGGGTGCCGGGTCCGGTTCCAGGGGTACTCACATGCGCTCCTTCGTGCTTCGCGGCCGGCTACGCCTCGCCGTCCGCCTGCTCGGGCTCGTCGCTCTCGTCTGCGTTGCGGGCGATGGCCAAGAGACTAGTGCCTTCGCCGAGGTTCATCAGCCGGACGCCCTTGGTCTGCCGGCCCGCCTTGCGGACCTGCCGGGCCGCAGTGCGAATGACTCCGCCGCCCGATGTGATGGCGTACAGCTCGGTCTCGTCGTCCACGATGAGTGCACCCACGAGATCGCCGCGCTTCGGGTCGAACTGGATCGTCAGCACGCCCTTGCCGCCACGACCCTGCACAGGGTAGTCGTCCATCGCCGTCCGCTTGGCGTAACCGCCCGAGGTGGCCACCAGCAGGTAGGTGTCCTCCTGGACCACGTTGAGCGCCAGCAGCTGGTCGTCGCCGTTGAACCGCATGCCCTGCACACCGGAGGTGGCGCGGCCCATGGGGCGGAGCGCGTCGTCGGTGGCGTGGAAGCGGATCGACTGGGCGTTCTTGCTGACCAGCAGCAGGTCGTCCGCGGAGGAGGCGAGTACCGCGCCCACCAGCTCGTCCTCGTCGCGCAGGTTGATGGCGACGATGCCGCCGCTGCGGTTGGAGTCGAAGTCCTCGAGCTTGGACTTCTTCACGAGGCCGTTCTTGGTGGCCAGGATCAGGTAGGGCGCGTCGTCGTAGCCCTTGATCTGGATGACCTGGGCGATGCGCTCCTCCGGCTGGAACGCCAGCAGGTTCGCCACGTGCTGGCCGCGCGCGGTGCGGCTGGCCTCGGGGAGCTCGTACGCCTTGGCCCGGTACACGCGGCCCTTGGTGGTGAAGAACAGGATCCAGTCGTGGGTGGAGCACACGAAGAAGTGCGCCACGATGTCGTCCTGCTTGAGGTCGGCGCCCTTGACGCCCTTGCCGCCGCGCTTCTGGCTGCGGTACAGGTCGGTCTTGGTGCGCTTGGCGTAGCCGGTCTCGGTGATGGTGACGACCACGTCCTCGCGGGCGATCAGGTCCTCGTCGGTCACGTCGCCGTCCGCGGCGATGATCTTGGTGCGGCGGTCGTCGCCGAACTTCTCGACGATCTCGCCGAGCTCGTCGCGGACGATGGCCCGCTGGCGCTCCGGCTTCTCCAGGATGTCCTTGAGGTCGGCGATCTCGAGCTCGATCTCGGCCAACTGGTCGATGATCTTCTGCCGCTCGAGGGCCGCGAGGCGGCGCAGCTGCATGTCGAGGATGGCGTTGGCCTGCAGCTCGTCCACGTCGAGCAGCTCGATCAGGCCGGCCCGCGCGATCTCGGTGGTCTCGGACCGCCGGATGAGGGCGATCACCTCGTCCAGCGCGTCCAGGGCCTTGACGAGGCCGCGCAGGATGTGGGCCCGCTCCTCGGCCTTGCGGAGCCGGAACCGGGTGCGCCGCACGATGACGTCCAACTGGTGCGACACGTAGTAGCGGATCATCTGGTCCAGGCGCAGCGTGCGCGGCACGCCGTCCACGATGGACAGCATGTTGGCGCCGAAGCTGGTCTGCAGCTGGCTGTGCTTGTAGAGGTTGTTCAGCACCACCTTGGCGACGGCATCGCGCTTGAGCCGCACCACGATCCGCATGCCCACGCGATCGGAGGACTGGTCCTCGATCTTGCTGATGCCGGCGATCTTGCCGTCGCGCACCTGCTCCGCGATGGAGAGCACGAGGTTGTCCGGGTTCACCTGGTAGGGCAGCTCGGTGATCACGAGTTCCGTTGCGCCCTTGGAATCCTCCTCCACGGAGACCACGCCGCGCATGCGGATGGAGCCGCGGCCGGTGGAGTAGGCGTCCTTGATGCCCTGGCCGCCGACGATGAGACCGTACGTCGGGAAGTCGGGGCCCTTGATCCGCTCCATGCACGCCTCGAGCGTGGCCTCGGAATCCGCCTCGAAGTTGTCCAGGCACCAGAAGATGGCGTCGGCGAGCTCGCGCAGGTTGTGCGGCGGGATGTTCGTCGCCATGCCCACGGCGATGCCGCCGGCGCCGTTCATCAGCAGGTTGGGCACCCGCGCCGGGAGCACGGTGGGCTCCTGGGTCTTGCCGTCGTAGTTGGGCACGAAATCGACGGTCTCCTCGTCGATGTCGCGCAGCATCTCCATCGCGAGCGGCGTGAGGCGGGCCTCGGTGTAGCGCATCGCGGCGGCGGGGTCGTTACCCGGCGAGCCGAAGTTGCCCTGGCCGTCGATCAGCGGATACCGCAGCGACCACGGCTGGGCGAGGCGCACCAGGGCGTCGTAGATCGCGCTGTCGCCGTGCGGGTGGTAGTTGCCCATCGTCTCGGCGACGGGCTTGGCCGACTTCACGTAGGAGCGGTCGGGCCGGTAGCCGGCGTCGTAGGAGGCGTACAGGATGCGGCGCTGCACGGGCTTCATGCCGTCGCGCACCTCGGGGAGGGCGCGGCCCACGATCACGCTCATGGCGTAGTCGATGTAGCTGCGCTGCATCTCCTGCTGGATGTCGACCGGTTCGATCCGGTCGTGGCCGCCGGTCTCGGCGGGCGGGGTGGTGTCAGTCATGTCAGTCCTTCGGGTTCATCGGTTCGACGGTGCGCGGCGCGCCCGGGGTCCGGGCGCGCCGGCGGTCACACGTCGAGGAACCGAACGTCCTTGGCGTTGCGTGCGATGAACGAGCGGCGGGCCACCACGTCCTCCCCCATCAGGATGGAGAACAGTTCGTCGGCGGCCGCGGCGTCGTCGAGCGTCACCTGCTTGAGCACGCGCACCGTCGGATCCATGGTGGTCTCCCACAGCTCCTTGGCGTTCATCTCGCCGAGGCCCTTGTAGCGCTGGATGCCGTCGTCCTTGTTGATCTTCTTGCCCGCGGCCAGGCCGGCGGCGAGCATCACGTCGCGCTCGCGGTCGCTGTACGCGAACTCCGGCTCGGCGCCCTTCTGCCACTTCAGCTTGTAAAGCGGCGGCTGCGCCAGGAAGACGTGGCCGTGCTCGATCAGCGGCCGCATGAAGCGGAACAGCAGCGTGAGCAGCAGCGTCGCGATGTGCTGACCGTCGACGTCGGCGTCGGCCATGAGCACGATCTTGTGATAGCGCAGCTTGGCGATGTCGAACTCGTCGTGGATGCCCGTGCCGAACGCGGTGATGATCGACTGCACCTCGGCGTTCTTGAGCACCTTGTCGATCCGCGCCTTCTCGACGTTGATGATCTTGCCGCGGATCGGCAGGATCGCCTGGTACATCGAGTCGCGGCCGCTCTTGGCGGAGCCGCCGGCCGAATCGCCCTCCACGATGTAGACCTCGCACTTGTCGGGGTCGTTGCTGCGGCAGTCGGCGAGCTTGCCGGGCAGGCCGCCGATGTCGGTGGCGCTCTTGCGGCGCACCAGCTCTCGCGCCTTGCGGGCGGCGAGGCGGGCCTGCGCGGAGGCGGCCGCCTTCTGCACGATGGTCTTCGCGTCCGCGGGGTTCGAGTCGAACCAGAACTGCAGCTGCTCGCGGCAGACCTTCTGCACGAAACCCTTGACCTCGGAGTTGCCCAGCTTGGTCTTGGTCTGGCCCTCGAACTGGGGCTCGGAGACCTTGACGGAGATGACCGCGGCGAGGCCCTCGCGGATGTCGTCGCCCGAGAGGTCGCCGTCCTTCTCCTTGACCAGCTTCTTGTCCTTGGCGTACGCCTTGACCACGCCGGTCAGCGCGGTGCGGAAGCCCTCCTCGTGGGTGCCGCCCTCGTGCGTGTTGATGGTGTTGGCGAAGGTGTGCACCGACTCCGAGTAGCCGGAGTTCCACTGCATCGCGATCTCGATCTCGTGGCCCTTCTCCTTGCCCTCGAAGGAGATGATCGAGCCGTGGATGGGCGACTTCGACGTGCGCGCGTTGATGTGCTTGACGTAGTCGACGAGACCGTCCGGGTAGTGGAAGATGCGCTCGCGCTTCTTCGGCGCGACCTCGGCGAGTGCGGCCGCCACATCGTCCTCCTGGGCCGACGGCGCCTCCTCTGTCGTGTCCTCATCGGGGATCTCGACGGCGACGGGGCGCTCGTCCGTCAGCGTGATGGTGAGGCCCTTGTTGAGGAACGCCATCTCCTGCAGGCGGCGCGAGACCGTCTCGAAGTCGTAGAAGGTGGTCTCGGTGAACACCTTCGGGTCCGCCCAGAACCGCACGGTGGTGCCGGTGCGGGTGGTGGGCTCGCCCTTGATGAGGTCCTCGGCGACGGAGTCGCGCTTCTTCTCGTCCCAGTGGAAGTTCTGCTGCCAGTGGTAGCCGTCGACGTCGATCTCGACCTCGACGCGGCTGGAGAGGGCGTTGACCACGGAGATGCCGACGCCGTGCAGGCCGCCGGAGACGGCGTAGGCGTCGGAGTCGAACTTGCCGCCCGCGTGCAGGGAAGTGAGCACCAGCTGCACGGTGGGAACGCCCTTGGCGTGCATCGCGACGGGGATGCCGCGGCCGTCGTCGATCACCTCGACGCCCCCGTCCTCGCGGAGCTTGACGTCCACCCGGGTGGCGTGGCCGGCCATGGCCTCGTCGACGGAGTTGTCGACCACCTCCCAGATCATGTGGTGCAGGCCGCGGGGCCCGGTGGTGCCGATGTACATGCCGGGGCGCTTGCGCACCGCCTCCAGGCCCTCGAGCTGCTTGATGGAGTCGGCGCCGTAGCTGCTGGTGCCGTTCTTCCCGTTGTTGTCAGCCGCCACGATGTGTTGGCGCTCCTTCGTCGGAACCGCCAGGTGAACGGCCGTGAACTTCAACAGCCGTTGTCACCGCGGCGGTGATCGGGCAGCGACCTGCCTCGGGCTGGCCGCTCTTGCCCATCCAGTCTACGCCTGTTCGTCACGATGAATGCGTTTGCCACGCCCTCATCGCGTCGTAGACGAATTCGAGGTCGTTTCGGCGCGATCACCCCGGATCGGGACTCGACGCGTACACGGCGCCGCTGGGATGCCGACCCGCGAGTAGCCGCCGCCCGTGTCCGGTCAGCCGTAGGTGTCGCGCGGGCCACGGCCCGGCACGTGCAGCGGGCCCTTGCGCCAGCTGGGCGCGCTGGGACCGGTGATGTTGAGCGAGGTGACCACGCCCTGGCCCACCGCGGCGTTGATCTTGGCCAGCAGCTGGGACTGCATGAGGCGCAGCTGGGTGGCCCAGGCGGTGGACTCGGCGCTCACGTACAGCACCTTCTCCCGCAGGCTCACGGCCCGCGCGTGCGCCGCGACGTCGGCCCCGACCACGGACTCCCAGCACCCGAGAACCGTTCCCTCGCTGACCTTCCGGTCCCAGCCGCGGGCCTTGGCGATGCCGCCGACGAGCGCGCCGAGGGGTTGCGGATCGCGCCCGTCGGGCGAGGGGCCGCTCCACCGTTTGGATCCGCGGCGGAGCCTCCGGACGCCGCCCGTCATCGGCGCGGAGCGCCCCTGGCCGACGGACTTGCCGGCGGCCTTCGCGGCCGCGCGCGCCTCCTCGAGTGCGCGGCGCGCGATGTCGGAACCGTGGAGCTGCCCGTCGCTCCGCGACGGGTCACCCAGGTTCGGCCCGGTCATAGCACCTCCTGCGTCCCGTCGGCGTCCGCTCTCAGGCTACCGGGTGGCACCGACGATTCCTCCCGCCCCGAAGCGCCGCGCGCACCGTCTACTGCCCGCCGAAGACGTCGCTCCCGGCGAGCCGGTCGAGCAGGGTCCGGGTCCGCTCGTCGTCCCACTCCCCCGGGCCCGACGGGGTGGCGGCACCGTCGGCCAGTAGGGCGTAGCCGAGCCCGGGCGGCGCGGCGGCCGCGCCCGTGTAGCCGCCGATCACGGACCCGCGCCTCAGGGCCAGACCCACCGCCGCGAGCTCGCGGTACGGCACGGCGCTGGTGAATCCGAACAGCCCGAACAGGCGCTCGTAGTTCTCCTCCAGCCGGTCGAGGACGGCCTGTTCGGCGCTGGTGACGGCGGCCAGCACCCGGTCGCGCCCGGGCCCCTCCGGCAGGGACGGCACGGCGATGGCCAGGGTGAGGTAGAGCCGCCACCGCCGGCCCTCCTCCCGGTCGGCGGCGATGTCGTCGTCGGCCGAGGCCGCGACGGCGCGCCGCAGGGCGGCGCGGCGCCCTGCGACGGGGCGCAGCGCGCGCGGGTCCGTCCCGACGGTGTCGCGGAGCACCGTCGTGGCCCGGGCGCCCCGGGTTGCGGTGAGCGGCAGGGCCTGCTCCGCCAGCGCCGCGAGCACGTCCGCCAGGAAGTCCTCGCGCTGCGGCCAGCACCGGTACGCGGCGGTGCGGGAGACGTCGGCGGCGCGGACCGCGTCTTCCAGCCGGACGTGCTCGAGTCCGCTCCCCATGCCCTCGGCGACGACCCGGTCGACCGCTGCGGCCAGGACCCGGCGCCGCGTCTCGTCGAGGGCGAGGCGCGGGCGGCGGCTCGGGGTTGTCTTCGATTTTGGTACTCCGGGTTCCAATGTCGGGCTCACCGACCTATGGTACGTGGTGTACCAACTTGGTACTCGGAGTTCCAAAGGAGACGATCATGGCCCAGCAGACCCTCGCCCGCGCGGACCGCGCACCGTCGGCCCGCGCCCACCGCACCCTCGCCGCCTACGGCCTCGGCGCGCTCGCGACGGCCGCCGGTCTCGGCTGCGCCGTCGTGGACCAGCTCGCGCTCGGGAGCCTGGACCGGCACCTGCACGCGCTGTACGACCCCGTCGGGAAGTACGGCGCACCGGGCCCGCTCTACGGCTACCTGTACCTCGTCGGCGCGGTGGGCCTGCTCTGCTGGTGGGTCAACATCCGGGCGGTCCGGCGGCGCGGGGCGGCCGCACGCCTGCCGGGACGGCTCACCTTCGCAGCGGCGGCACTGCCCGTGCTCGCGCCGCTGGTCCTGCAGGAGTACGGGGAGCCGGTGATCGCGTTCCCCCTCGCCGCGGGATACCTCATCGCGTGGGCGTGCGGGTTCGCCGGAATCCTCCTCCTGCGCAGGGAGTGAGCGCGACCGAGGGACCGATACACTCCCTCTCGGAAGGATTCGGCCGGCCTGGAGGGGGTGCGCACGGTGACACCGATGTACACAGTGGTCGCCTCCGCCCTGCGCGACGAGATTCTCGGACACGAGTACCGGATCGGGGACTCGCTGCCGTCGGAGGCCGCGCTGTGCGAGAGGTTCGGCGTCTCGAGAGGCCCCGTACGGCAAGCGCTCTCGACCCTCAACCGCGAGGGGCTGATCCACATCACGCGCGGCCGGCCCGCCGTGGTCACGAGCGATACCCCCAGCCAGACGCTCGACGTGTTCACCCCGTTCTCCCGGTGGGCCCAGCTCGGCGGACAGACACCGTCGAGCCGCACCCTGGAGATCAGCCGTCGCCGCGCGACCGGTGCTGAGGCCGAGACCCTGGGGATCACCACCGACGAGTTCGTGGTCTTCATCCTGCGGCTCCGGATGCTCGACGAGGCTCCGGCGATGCTCGAACGCAGCACCTTCGTCCTGGACGTGGGCCGGCTGCTCCTCGACTTCGACACCGATTCCGGTTCGCTCACCGAGCATCTCACCGCGAGTGGGGTGGTCTTCGAGTCGATGCGACACCAGCTGGACGCGCTCAACGCGGACGCCACGGACGCGGAGCACCTGAACGTGGAACCCGGCGCCGCCCTACTCAGGGAGCGCCGGGTGTCCACCAACGAGGACGGTCGTCCGTTCGAGTTCGCCGACGATCGCTACCGTCCCGATCGCGTCACGTTCAGCATCGTCAACAGCACCCGTCGCTAGTCGTTCGCGGGCATCTGCCCCCACATCGGGATCAGCAGCAGCATCGCGATCCCCGCGGCGATCGCGAAGCCGGTGAACAGCATTCCCGCCGAGAGCAGGCCGGGCAGCAGGCCCCCCAGGATCGCGCCGATCGAGCCGCACCCGTTGATCGCGCCGGTCACCGTACCCGCGTGCTTACTCGTGCCGAAATCGACCGCCGCAACGCAGGAGATCATCGCGTCGGCGCCGTAGATCGAGAGTCCGATGACCGCGAGGATCGCGGTCATGATCCACATGTTGCCCGTCGCGGTGAGCGGCGCGAAGGCCGCGAGGGCGGCGACCAGGACCGCCAGGCTGATCACGCACGCCGGGACGCGGCGTGCGTGGAACATCCGGTCGGACACCTGGCCGATCAGGATGGGGGCGAGCACACCGGCGATGCCGAACGCCACGGGAACCGTGATCGCGGTGAAAGCCGAGGCGTCGTGCAGTCTTTCGGACACGATCACCGGCCCCCACAGCAGGATCGCGTAGCGCGCCGGCTTGAGCAGGAAGTAGCACGATCCCAGGATGAGGACCATCCTGTTGCCCAGCACGAAGCGGACGGTCTCGCCGAACGTCGGGCGCGGCTCCTGAACCGCCTCCTCCGCCTCGAGGACGGCCTCCTCGTCGATGATCTCCGCGACCTCGTCGCTGTGGTACACCTCGATGGGAGGCAACCCGACGTCCTCCGGGGTGTTGCGCTGCAACAACAGGAACAGGACCGCGACACCGGCCACCACCGCTGCGCCGGTGTAGAACGCCACCCGCCAACTGTCGAACAGGTCGTAGGCCACCCAACCCAGGAACGGGGCCGCCGCGAGGCCGCCGAACGCGTAGTTGGTGCTCCACAGGCCCAGGACCCGGCCCCGCTCGCCGATCGAGAAGAACTGCGCCATGTTGTTGAGCAGCCCGGACCATCCGGTGGACTGCGAGAGACCCTGCACGATCATCAGCGGGATCAGGAACACCAGCGCCGGCAGCAGTCCGATGAACACGGTGGCGATCGCCGACATCAGCAGGCCGCCCAGTACCACTTTCCGCGGCCCGAACCTGTCGGACATCGCGCCCCACACGAACTGACCGACCGCGTACGCCGCGAGGTACACCGCGTCCAGACTGCCCAGCACGCCCTTGGTCAGGGTGTCGCTCAGGACCGGATCGTCGAGGATCCCCAGCTTGGCGACGGAGAACGCCTGCCGGGTGAAGTAGAACCCGGCGTACGCCAGCCACGTGACTCCGAAGATCTGGAACCTCCAGCGCTCGTACCGGGGGTTCTTCGTCCGTGCCGTGGTGGTCTCGAGTTCGATCATGTCGGTCCTTCGCTGTGATGGGCCCTAGCGGGCGGGAGAGGATTCGGGGAGGGCGGGGGCCGCGCCGAGGACGCGGGCGACGCGGTCCTCCGCCAGGCCCAGACCGGTGGTCATGCCGATGCCGGTGGTCACGGTGGCCACGTGCACGCCGTCGATCGGCTCCGCGCACAGGAACTCCGATCCCGGCGCCGAGCTGTAGACGCCCTGCCAGCGCTCCTCGACGTCGATCCGATCGACGCCGAAGAGGTCCCGGGTGGCGTCCAGCAGGATCTCGAAGCCCTCCTCGGACTGGAAGGGCGGAGCGCTGACGTCCCGGTAGTGGGTGTCGCCGATGAGGATCGACCCGTCGGGCTGCGGCGTGTACATCTGGTGCAGGTCCACGGCGATGCCGGCGGGGCACTCGGAACGCAGCCGCTCGGCGACGGCCCCCACCGACGGCATCTCATCGAACCCGGAGTAGCGGAGCAGGGACCACCCCGTGAACAGCGGCGTGGGTAACGGGAACCGCAGGGGCACTCGCGCTTTCATCATGTGCAGTCGGCAGCGCAGGAGGCCGATCCGCTCGGCTAGCTCGGGGAAGAGCCTGTCGATGTCGTAGTTGACCGCCACGAAGATCTCGTCCGCGAGCACCGGCCCGCGGCTGGTGTGCACGACGCCCGGCTCGAATGCGTGGGCAGCGGTGCGCCAACGGAACTCCACCCCCCGGCTCTCGAGGTGCCGCGCGATCGATCGCGCAGCGGCCCGCGGATCCACCTGGAGATCGTTCGGCATGTGGAGGCCACCCTGCACGCCGGCACCGTCGACGGGTACTCGACTCAGCACCTCGTCGCGGCGCAGGAGTACCACCTCGTCGTGCGGGCGGGATGCGGCGAACTCCGCCATGACGGCGAGCTCGTCCTCCGCTCGGGCCACCATGGTGGTGCCGCTGGCACGGCCCCAGAAGCCCGCCATCTCCACCAGATCGAGCCAGTGCCTGCGGCCCTCTCTCGCGTACTCGAGGGCCCTCCCCGACTGTGCGGTGATGCAGGCGTGACCGAAGTTCTGAACCGACGAGCCGATCACCCCGTCCGCGTGGTCGAGGACGGTGACCCGGTGGCCCCGTCGGAATGCGTGGTAGGCGTGACCGAGCCCGACGATCCCGGCCCCGACGACGACGATGTGCTGGCGACTGTGCTGTGCGGTGATGTGCGACATGGGTACCGACTATGATCCAGCTCACACGCACTTGTCAATACTAGTTTGCTGAAAGTTTCGGTCAACCTACGGCCATGTCCCGGTTAACCCGCAGGACTCTTGCCTCAACGATGACTCACTTATATAGTCAAGTTCATCTCACCCACCACTCCGAAGGGAAGACGAATGATCTCGCTCGTCGCACTCGACATGGCAGGAACCACCATCGACGACGGGGGAACCGTCTACGACGCTCTCAAGACCGCGGTCGAGGAGGCCGGCGCCACCGTCGCCCCGAAGGACCTCCAGACCTGGATGGGCACCGACAAGGTGCAGGCCATCGCCAACCTGCTCGAGCTCGGCGGTGTCACCCCCACCGACGAGCTGGTGGCCGAGGGCTTCCAGCGCTTCCGCGCGCACCTCAAGGAGGAGTACGCCGCCCATCCCCCGGTCGCCATCAGCGGTGTCGAGGACGCCCTGAAGACATTGCGTGCCAACGGCGTCAAGGTCGCCCTCACCACCGGGTTCGACGACGAGGTGGCGTACCCGCTGCTCTCCTCACTCGGCTGGACCATCGGCGCGGGCCCCGAGTCCACCGTGGACGCGGTGATCACCACCTCGGACGTGAGCGCCGGGCGCCCCTTCCCCTACATGATCTTCCGCGCGATGGAGGCCACCGGTGTCGCGGACGTCCGCGAGGTGCTCGTCGCCGGGGACACCGTGGTCGACGTGCGTGCGGGCCGCAACGCCGGCGCGGTCGCGTGCGGAGTGCTCACCGGCAAGGCCGATCGCGCCACGCTCTCCGCCGAGGATCACGATCACGTACTGGAGGGCGTCTTCGAGATCCCCGGCCTGCCGGAACTTCTGCGCTGACGGCGGCACGCCACCCGTCCGCCCGCTACCCGGCCTCGAGACGGGACACGCGGGCATCGGCAGGACCCTGCACCGACACCTCGAACGTGGTGGCGCGCAGCACCTCCGGCAGGTCCTCGGGCACCGCGGCGGTGACGATCACCTGCTCGGTACCGGCCGCCACCTCCGCGAGGGCGGTGCGCCGCTTGGCATCGAGCTCCGCGAACACGTCGTCCAGCAGGAGCACCGGCTCGCTGCCGCCGGCTCGCAACAGCTCCAGCGACGCAAGGCGCAGAGCCAGTGCGTACGACCAGGATTCGCCGTGCGAGGCGAACCCCTTCGCCGGCTCGTTGCCGAGGCGCAGGTCGAGGTCGTCGCGGTGCGGCCCCACCAGGCACACACCCCGCTCGATCTCCCGGGTCCGCGCCGCGGCGAGACCCTCGAGCATGAGTACCTCCAGCTCGGGCACCGACGCGGCGGCCGGGTCACCGTCGAATCCCTCGAACAGCGCGCTCGTGTAGCCGATGGTCGCGGCCCGCGAGTGCGGCGCGAGCGCCGCGTAGGAGACGGTCAGGTGCGGGGCGAGGGAGGCGACCACCTCCAGTCTGGCCGCCAGCACCTCGGCCCCGAACCGCGCCAGCTGCGCGTCCCACACGTCCAGCGTGGACAGCATCGACTCCGCGTCGGCTCCCCCGCGCCGGGCCGCCGCGTACGCGGTCTTCAACAGCGCCGTGCGCTGCTTGAGCACGCGCTCGTAATCCGCCTTCTCCGCGGCGATCCGCGGCGTGCGGAGGATCGCGAGATCGTCCAGGAAGCGGCGGCGGCCGCCCGGTTCTCCCCGGACCAGGGCCAGGTCCTCGGGTGCGAACAGGACGGACTGCAGGATGCCCAGGAGCTCGCGCGGACGGCGGCAGGGCGCGGTGTTGATCCGGGCCTTGTTCGCGCGGCCGGCGATGATGTCGATCTCCGCCGTCAGCTCCCGCCCCGCGTTGTGCACGGTGGCGGCCACGGAGGCGATCTCCGCGCCGACCCGGATGAGCGGCTGATCGGTGGCCACCCGGTGCGAGCCGAGCGTCGCGAGGTAGTTCAGCGCCTCGACGAGGTTCGTCTTACCGAATCCGTTGCGGCCCACGAACACGCTGACGCCCGGTTCCAGGTCGACGGTGACGTCGTCCCAGGATCGGAAGTCGTGCAGGCTCAGGCGGCGGACGTACAAGTCAGCTGTCGGTCACCGCTAGTCGGCGCGCCGTACGGCGTGCCCGCCGAACTGGTTGCGCAGCGCGGAGACCGCCTTCATGGTGTCCGAATCGTCCTGCCGGGACTGGAACCTGGCGAACAGGGCGGCGGCGATCACGGGAGCGGGGACGGAGTGCCGGATCGCCTCCTCGACGGTCCACCGGCCCTCACCGGAATCCTCGGTGTAGCCGGTGATGTCGTTCAGGCCCGGGTCCTCCTCGAGCGCCTTCACCAGCAGGTCCAGCAGCCAGGACCGCACCACGGTGCCCTTGCTCCAGGCGCGGATGGTGCCGGCGACGTTCTCGATGAGCGGCTCCGCCTCGAGCAGGTCGTAGCCCTCGCCGTAGGCCTGCATCAGGCCGTACTCGATCCCGTTGTGGATCATCTTCGCGTAGTGACCGGCGCCGACGGGGCCGCTGTGCGCGAAGCCGTCCTCCCGCTCGCCCTCGGGGCGCAGCGCGTCGAAGATCGGCATCGCCCGCTCCACGTCGGCGTCCGACCCGCCCACCATGAGGCCGTAGCCGTTCTCCAGGCCCCACACGCCACCGGAGACGCCGCAGTCGAGATAGCCGATGCCCTTCTCCGACAGCAGTTCCGCGTTCACCTGGTCGTCGGTGTACCGGGAGTTACCGCCGTCGATCACCAGATCGCCGGGCTCGAGGATGTCCGCCAGCCTGCGCACGGTGTCCCGCGTCGGCTCACCCGCGGGCACCATCACCCATAACGTGCGCGGCGCGGTGAGCGCCTCCGCGAGCGCCTCCAACGAGGGCACGTCGGTCACCTCGGGGCGGGGGTCGTACCCCACCACCTCGTGCCCGGCGTTCCGGATGCGCTGGCGCATGTTCGCGCCCATCTTGCCCAGACCGATCAGACCCAACTGCATGCTCGCGGCATCCTCTCCGTACGTGAAACGGTTCGATCAGCCGGGCAGGCGCACCGGCATCAGCAGGTACGTGTACGGGCTCTGGGGCGCGGGGAACGCGCCGGAGTCGTCCGGCTCGTAGCCATTGTCCACGGCGGGCCGCAGCACCGCAGGCCGACTCGGCGTGGTGAACCCGAAAGTGACCGATTCCGTGTGGATCGCTGTCAGGCCGTCCTGCAGGTATCCGGGGTTGAAGGCGATCGTGAGCGCCTCGCCCTGGAAGTCCGCGGGCAGCTCCTCCTCGGCCTTGCCGGCGTCGTCGCCGCCGGCCGAGAGCCGCAGCGTCCCGTCGGCGAACTCCATCCGCACCTGCGCGCCGCGGTCGGCGACCAGGGCGACGCGCTTGATGGCCTCCAGCAGCGGCGCGATCTCCATCGTGGCGATCGCCGTGTGCGAGGCGGGAAGCAGCTGACGGAACTTGGGGAAGTCGGCGTCCAGCAGGCGGGTGGTGGTGCGGCGGTCCGCGCCCACGACGCCGAGCAGGCCGTCCGCCCCGACGGCCGAGCCCGCGCCCAGCGCGATCCCCACCTCGGGGTCCACGGCGAAGGTCTTCGCGGCCTCGGAGAGGGTCTTGGCCGGGACCAGCACCGCCGCCTTGACGTCCGCCGAGGCGGGCTGCCAGTCGAACTCGCGCACGGCGAGACGGAACCGGTCGGTCGCGGCGAGAACCACCTTCTCGCCCTCGATCTCGACGCGGATGCCGGTGAGCATGGGCAGCGTGTCGTCCTTGCCCGCCGCGATCGCCACCTGGGAGATCGCCTCGGCGAAGGTGCCACGCTCGATGGAGCCGGTCCGCTGCGGGAGCTCCGGCAGCTGCGGGTAGTCCTCGACGGGCATCGTCGGCAGCGAGAACTTGGCGCTGCCGCAGGTGATCGCCACCCGCGTGGTGTCCAGCTGCACGTCCACCGGCTTGTTCGGCAGGGCCTTCGTGATGTCCGCGAGCAACCGGCCCGAAACCAGTGCCTGGCCCTCGTCGGCCACCTCGGCGCCGACCCGCACCTGCGCGGAGACCTCGTAGTCGAATCCCGAGACGGTCAGGCCGTCCTCCCCGGCGGTCAGCAGGACGCCGCCGAGTACCGGCACCGGGGGGCGCGACGGCAGGCTGCGCGCCACCCACGCGACGGATTCGGCGAACTCCTCGTGCGGGACGCGAAACTTCATGCCGACGGGGCCTTTCGGTGGGGGGTCGTTCGGGTACGGCGTGGCGGGCACGACCGTGAGGTCTTCGATGCTATAGGAGCCGTGCCGATCAGGTGCACGCCAGCCCGAACTACGAGTTCGGGCGAGCGGAGCCCACCCGACCGATCCACCGCCTCTTTTCAGAAGAGAGATCAGATGAAGAAATATGTCATCGTCATAAGCCCTGTGGAGGATGTGGAAACTCCCCGTCTCCGCAGCGGGGGTGGCGTGTCGGGGTGTTGACGACGCGCCGCAGGGATTGTGGAACTACATCCGTGTGATTGGTGAGGAACCCTCCCTGTGGACTCCTGTGGATGGATTCTCCCCAGGTCAGTCCTGGGAATACCCGGATTCATCCACAGGCTGTGTGGGATCGCGTGGGCGGGTGTTCAGTTCTTCTCCGGGTTACCGGCGCGTACGGTGTGACCATGGGATATCCGGATCCGCAGCGCCCCGGGGAGCACCCCGGCGACCAGAACTACCCCGTCGGCCCTGCCGCGCCGAACACGCCGAAACCGACCCGCGAATACGAGCGCCCCGGCGAGGGCCCGGTCGATACCGGCGCGCCGCAGGGCCCTCCTCCCGGCCCGCAGGGCCCGCCGCCGCAGCAGTACGACGGTGGCTATCAGCTCGGCTACGCGCCGCCCGGCGCGTACGGCGATCAGCAGGGCCAGTACGGCCAGTACGGCGGGCCGCCGCCGCAGGGGCCGCCTCCCGGCCCCGGTGGCCCGGGCGGGGGTTCCGGGGGCGACGGTGACGGGGGCGGCTCGGGCGGCAACCGGAAGCTGCTGTGGATCGCCGGCGGCGCCGTGGTGCTCGTGCTGGTGCTGGCGGTGATCGTCGGCCTGGTGGCGACCAGCGGCGGACCGTCGAACACGACTGCCGCCACGCAGACCACCACGACGACCCCGACCACCACGAGCTCCAAGCAGGGCGGCATCACGCTGCCCAGCGGGCTGCCCTCGGGCATCTCGATCCCGCCCATCTTCGGCGGCGGCTCCTCGACGGGCCCGAACGCGCGGACCTGGCGGGTGGAGGTCACCGGCAGCGGCTCGGCGCAGCTGGTCACCGTGGGCATCCCGGACACGGATCTGTTCGGCTCCCAATCGCTTCCGTGGTCCAAGGAGTTCACCTCGGACGCGTTCATCGTGACCGTCACGGTGATCGGCTACACGGGCGACGTGGGCTGCACGATCACCCGCAACGGGAAGGTCGTCACGCAGGAGAAGAGCAGTGAGGGCTCGGGCGGGCCGCTGATCTGCTCGGCGGGCCGCTGACGCGGACTGCGTTGCGGCGCCGGGCTACTGGCTGCGGCGCTTGATCCGGGTGGTCAGCTCCTGCACCTGGTCGTAGACCTTGCGCCGCTCCGGCATCTCCTTGCGGATCTTCCGCTCGGCGTACATGACGGTGGTGTGGTCGCGGTCGAAGATCTGCCCGATCTTCGGCAGCGACAGCTCCGTCAGCTCGCGGCACAGGTACATCGCGATCTGCCGCGCGTGCGTCACCGACCGCGCCCGCTCAGTGCCCTTGAGATCGGCGACGGAGATCTCGAAGTACTCCGCCACCACGGAAAGGATGGTGGTGGAGGAGATCTCGATCGTCGTGGTGTCCGGCACCAGATCGCGCAGCACCATCTCGGCGAGCTCGTAGGTCACGTCGGTCTGCGTGAGCGAGGCGAACGCCGTCACGCGGATCAGCGCGCCTTCGAGCTCGCGGATGTTGCGGTCGATGCGAGTGGCGATGAGCTCCAGCACGTCCGGCGGAACGTGGATCCGCTCCATCTGCGCCTTCTTGAGCAGGATCGCCATGCGGATCTCGAGCTCGGGCGGCTGCACGTCCGTGATCAGGCCCCACTCGAACCGGGTACGGAGCCGATCCTCCAGCGTGGCCAGCTGTTTCGGCGGGCGGTCGGAGGAAACCACGATCTGCTTGTTCGCGTTGTGCAGCGTGTTGAAGGTGTGGAAGAACTCCTCCTGGATGCCCAACTTCCCCTCGAGGAACTGGATGTCGTCCACCAGCAGGATGTCCACGTCGCGGTAGCGCTGCTTGAACTGGACCTGGCGGTCGTCCTTGAGCGAGTTGATGAAGTCGTTCGTGAACTCCTCCGTGGACACGTATTTCACGCGCATCCCGGGGAACAGCCGGCGTGCGTAGTGGCCGGCGGCGTGCAGCAGGTGGGTCTTGCCGAGGCCGGACTCCCCCCAGATGAACAGGGGGTTGTAGGCCCGGGCCGGAGCCTCCGCGACGGCGAACGCCGCGGCGTGCGCGAACCGGTTGGAGGCGCCGATCACGAACGTCTCGAAGGTGTACTTCTGGTTCAGGCTCGACGAGCCCGAGGACCCGGTCATCGCCGTGCCGGTGGCGGCGGGACCCGTCATCGGCGGGGGCAGCTGCACCGCGGGCGAGGGCGCCCCGGGCATGCCGGCCCCGATCTCGGTGACCGGGACGGTCAGGTCCTTGGTGCTCGGTCCCGATGGTGCCTCCGACTCGCCGTCGGTGCGGGGCGCGGCGGCCGCCGCGGGGGGTGTCGCGTCCGGGGAGATCCGCACGCCGAGTTCCACGTCCTGTCCCAGGCGGGTCGTCAACGCGGCCAGGAGGGGTTCGCGGAGGCTGCGCTCGATCGCGTCCTTCATCAGTTGTGAGGGGACCGCGACGAGGGCGAAGCCCTCGGTGAGGGTCAGGGGCTGGACGAGCTTGAGCCAGGCCTTCTCCTGTTTGGTGAGCGTGCGTTCGGTGTTGTCTCCGCAGAGCTCGTCGACCACGGAGGTCCACGTCTCGATCAGCGGATCAACAGTCATCAGGTCCTCCACCCCGGTCTGAAAGCCTCAGGTCACCCGGCTTCCTACCGGCGTACTCGTTCACGCGTTCATATCGGGCTGTGCATGACTGCACCCCGCCCGACCTGCGCATGAACTGTACTCCACAGATTCATCCACAGGTGTGGAGGACCGAGAGTACAGGTGTTGTCGGCCGTTCGGCCGGCCGTGATGTTGGTTTCGCAGGCCACCGGCCGGTGCTCGCGCGGAGCCGGTTACGGTGCGATGCCGAACCCGATACACGCCCGGTGCCGATGGGCCCGAAGGTGCCGTGCTCGGCGCCCACGGGGTGCCGTGGGTGTGCTCAGCGATCGCATTCGGCAAAGTTAACAGAGTGGAGAGCCGTCCTCAAGACGAAGCACATACTCGCAGGAAAAGGTGGGACGCCGCGGGCGGTCGGCGTGTCGCCGGGGACGATGTGTGAGGCGCGTCACGTGCGCTCGGGGCGGCCGGTTTGACCTTGTCAGCGGGGATAAGTAGGCTTGACCGGTCTGTGCGCACACCGATTCGTCGGGGCGAGGTCGACCTGAGGTCGAGCTTGATGTGTCGCCGAGAAGTTTCCGTCCACCGAGCGGCGGCGCGCGTGCGTCGTCCACTGAACAAGGAGTGTCACCGTGGCCAAGGGCAAGCGGACGTTCCAGCCGAACAACCGTCGCCGCGCGCGGGTGCACGGCTTCCGTCTTCGTATGCGCACCCGCGCCGGGCGTGCGATCGTCTCCGCGCGCCGGAACAAGGGTCGCGCGAAGCTGACGGCCTGATCCTCCCACTCGTGTAGCGCCACCGCGTTCCGGCCCGCCCGGCGCGGTGGCGTTGCTGCAAAGGCGATGGAGAAGGCAGACCAGTGCTACCCGCCCGCTACCGCATGAGCTCGTCGCGCGATTTCGCCGCGGCGGTCAAGGGTGGCAGGCGCGTGGGTCGGCGTTCCATCGTGGTGCACGTGGCGAACAGGACGTACCCGGCTGACGCCGAGAGCCCGGTCCCCGCTTCCGAGGGGGGACCGGGCCTCGTCGTGTCCGCGGCCGATCCGGTGACGCCCGCGCCCCGGGTGGGCCTGGTGGTCTCGAAGGCCGTGGGGAACGCGGTGATTCGGCATTCCGTGGCGCGCCGCCTGCGTGCCGCCGCGGCGTCCGTGGCCGCGGAGTTGGACGACGGCGCCCTCGTGGTGATCCGCGCCCTTCGCTCGTCCGCCGATGACGACGCGAACGAGCTGGCGGCGCAACTGCGTTCGGGCCTGAGCAAGCTGGGTGCGCTGTGAGCGCGGAGCGGCCGGCCGGCGCCGGCACCGCCCTGCGGGCCGCGCCCCGCCGGGCCCTGATCTCGCTGGTACAGCTGTACCGCACCTGGATCTCTCCCGTGCGCCCGCCCACCTGCAGGTTCACTCCCACGTGCAGTGAGTATGCGGTGGAAGCGCTTTCGGCGCACGGCGCGGTCAGGGGCGTGTACCTCAGTACCGTTCGGCTGCTCAAGTGCGGCCCGTGGCACCGCGGAGGCTGGGACCCCGTCCCCGAGTAGCCACTGCCGCAGCGGCGTTCGATGCCGCCCGCGCGGAACACCGCGCCCCCGAACCTCTTCCGCACAGAACAGCTAGGAGCTCAGAGAACCGTGGCCTTCAACCCAGTTTCGCTGGACTACGTGTACTACCCGGTGTCGGGCATCATGTGGGTCTGGCACAAGGTCTTCTCCTTCATCCCCTTCCTGGGCCCCGACAGCGGCGTCACGTGGGCCCTGTCGGTGATCTTCCTGGTGCTCACTCTGCGCGCCATCCTGTACAAGCCGTTCGTCAGACAGATCAAGACGACAAGGCAGATGCAGGAGTTCCAGCCGCAGATGCAGGCCCTGCGCAAGAAGTACGGCAAGGACCGGCAGAAGCTGGCCCAGGAGATGCAGAAGCTGCAGAAGGAGCACGGCTTCAACCCGCTGCTCGGCTGCCTCCCCGCCCTGCTTCAGGTGCCGGTGTTCATCGGCCTGTTCCACGTGCTGCGCTCGTTCAACCGCATGCATGAGGGGGGCAGCCCGACCTCCTTCCTGAGCGGCCCGCACATGACCGCGGAGGAGACCCGCAACACCGCGAACTACTTCTTCTCCGCGTCCGACGTCTCGAGCTTCCTCGACGCCCGCCTGTTCAAGGTTCCGCTCTCGTCGTTCGTGCAGCAGAACCCGAAGGAATGGGTCGCGTTCATGAACCCCGCGACGTGGCACGACGGCATGCCGTTCGGCTTCGAGAAGTGGAACATCATCGCGCTCGCGGTCCCGCTGATGATCATCGCGGCGCTGGCCACCCACTTCAACTCGCGCGCCTCGATCGCCCGGCAGCCCGCCGCCTCGCTGGAGAACCCGCAGACGGCCATCATGAACCGCCTGATGCTCTGGGTCTTCCCGATCGGCGTGCTGGTCGGTGGCTTCTTCCTGCCCGTCGCCATCCTGATCTACTGGGTCACCCAGAACATCTGGACGTACGGCCAGCAGCACATCGTCTTCGGCCGCCTCGACAAGGAGGATGAGGAGAAGAAGCGACTGGCCCAGGAGAAGCGCGCCGAGAACGCCCCCAAGCCCGGCGCGAAGCCGAACAAGAAGGGCGCCAGCGCTGTCTCCATCGCCAAGACCGCTGCGGCGGCAACGGAGGGCGACGCGAGCGACGACGAGCCGGAGGAGACGGCACCGTCGAAGCCCACCCCCGGCGCCAAGCCCGCGGCGGGCGCGAAGCCCAAGGCCCAGCACCCGTCGGGCAACGCCCGGCAGCAGCAGCGGAATCAGCAGCAGCGCAATCGCAAGAAGCGCAAGCGCTGACCGCGCCCCGAACCCCTGATGATCGAATCCCTGAGGAGTACCCATGCCTGACGACGTGACCGTCGAGGAGGAGCAGACCGCGACCGAGGCCGCCCCGGAGGCGCGGGCCGAGGAGTCGCCCGCGGACACCATCGTCGAGAGTGCCGGGGCCGACGAGACGGCCGAGGACGAGGACGACGAGCTGGTGGAGGAGGGCGATATCGCCGCCGATTACCTCGAGCAGCTGCTCGACATCCTCGACTTCGACGGCGATCTCGACCTGGACGTGGAGGGCGGCCGAGCGATCGTCGCCATCGACGGCGGCGAGGACCTGACGAAGCTGGTGGGTCAGCGCGGCGAGGTCCTGGACGCGCTGCAGGAGCTGACGCGCCTTGCGGTGCAGCAGTCGACCGGCGACCGCAGCCGGCTCATGCTGGACGTCGCCGGGTGGCGCGCGAACCGGCGCACGCGGCTGTCCGCGCTCGGCACCGACGTCGCGAAGCGCGTGGTCGAGTCCGGGGAGAAGGAGTCGCTCAAGCCGATGACGCCGTTCGAGCGGAAGATCGTGCACGACGCGGTCGCGAAGGTCGACGGTGTGCGGTCCGAGAGCGAGGGGTCCGAGCCGAACCGCCGTGTGGTGGTTCTCCCCAGCGCTTAGACTTCGATGACAGTGGACGATGGGTTCCGGGCCTGCGCCCGGGACCCATCGTCGTTTCCGGGCGAGCCCGCCCCCGACAACGGTGTGACAGGAGTGGTTTCACGTGGAACGGCGTGACGAGGTGGCGGAGTCCTCCGCCGACGGCGCGGAGACGGCGCAGCCGCTGCCCCCCACTCCCCCCGTCGCGCGGGAGGTGTTCGGGGACCGCTTGGAGCTCGCGGAGGAGTACGCGCGCGTGCTCGCCGACGACGGCGTGGTCCGCGGCCTGATCGGCCCGCGGGAGGTCCCACGGTTGTGGGAGCGGCACGTGCTCAACTGCGCGGTCCTCGGAGAGCTCCTCGAATCAGGTGAGACTCTTGTCGACATCGGAAGCGGCGCGGGACTGCCCGGCATCCCCGTCGCGATCGCGCGGCCCGACGTCGAGGTGGTACTGGTGGAGCCGCTGCTTCGGCGCGCCGTGTTCCTCGAGGAGTTCTGCGGCCCCCGGCTTCCCAACGTCCGGGTGGTCCGTGGGCGCGCGGAGGAGAAGACGGTCGTGGCCGAGGTGGGCGGAGCGGACGCCGTGACGTCCCGCGCCGTATCCGGGTTCCCGAAGCTGGCGCCGTGGTCCGCTCCCCTGCTGCGTGAGGGCGGCAGGCTGCTCGCGCTGAAGGGTTCGCGCGCCGCCGAGGAGATCCGGGAGCACGCCGCGGTGCTCGCCAAGGCCGGCCTCCGTGACCCCGAGGTGCTCCTGTGTGGAGTCGGCATCGTCGATCCGGCGACCACTGTAGTGCGCGCGGTACGCGCTGCGCGCGGCTCGGGTCGCCGCGGCGGTGCCCGCCGCTAGGGTAAAACCGGGCATTCCGGGCATGCATCTACCGCACCCGATGACACGCGGGATGTTTCGACACGTGACACAACGTGTGCTGCGCACGCCCTACGAGGCCCGGCCGCTGTGCGCATAATGGTACGTGCGTACGAGAAGTCCGAGTGAGCGGCGCGTCTCGCGGCCCGATGTGCCGGAGCGCGTCGTGTGCGGTTGCCGGGCTCCCGCCCCCCGAGGCTCGCCCGCCGGGGTCGGGGATCGGCGGGAGGTCCGCCGGGGGCAGGCGCCCGCGGCACGATCCCCGCCCGACATCCGCCTGCGCTGTTTCACGTGGAACGTGCGCGACGGTGCCGCGGCCGGCACGGCGGTGAGGTCGCCCCGCCCCCGGCTCTCCGCCCATGGGCGCCTGTCCCCCGCGGGTCCGCGTGCGCGGACCCGCCACCGACGGGACCCGGCACACCTGTCGTCCCGGTCGTCCGCGTGCCGTGCCGGCGCCGCGGAGGAAGGAACACTCTCGGCGACCCGCGGGGTACGGCGGGCCGCCGCCGCCCCCTCCGGCGACCGCTGCCGCGGCGGCGCGGCAGCGCTCGGGGTCCGCGAGGACGGACGGCGACCGACGGCGACGAGGTGCCACCGGGATGGCATCGCGCGGAGAGCCCGCCCCGGTCCGGAGAGAAGTCCCGGCCGCCGACTCCGCGTTGCGGCGGCCCGGACCATCCGGGGACGCCTGCGGCAGAGAGCGTCGTGGCCCGCGGGCGCTCGCCCGCGGACATCCGTCGGCGGTCCCCGCTCCTGCCGCACTGCCGATCGTACTGCCGCGTGCGGCGCGTGAGCCCGGCGCCCGCTCGGGCGCCGATACTGCCGCCCTCCCGTCCTCCGGGCCGCTGACCCGGGGCGTCAGGGTGCACCGTCGGAGGAGGGCGCCGTGCGTCGCGGCATGCGCGGAGGCGCGGTCGTGCCGCGCGTTCCACGTGAAACATCAGAGCCCGCGGGCCGGCTCCCCCGTCCGCCGGCGGCGAGCCGCGGCCTCGCCGCGTGTGCCCCGCGCGCGCATCGCAGGCGGCCGCGACCGGGCCATCCCGGCACCGGGGCCGGGCACCGGCGACGAGCCGGAGGTGTCCGCGCGCACGGCGCGCCCACGGGTTCGCGCTGTTGCCGTACGGCGCGCCCGCCCCGGACCACACGCGGCAGCTCAGCGCGCGGGGGCACTCACGGACCGCCGAGCGGCGCGCTCGGACCGTGGGGTGGCCCGCGCGAAGGCGCGGAGGTGCAGACCCTCTCGGTGAGCACCGCACCGTGTGACGGCGGTGTTCGCCTCCCCTCCCGAGACCGGCCCGGCTCGGCTGCGCGCGTCGGCCGGATGCCCGGCGCTGGATCCGACCCGAGCCGTGCGCGCGGCCCCGTGTCGCCGCGTCGCCATACGGCCCCGCGGCGTCGGGGCACAGGCGCCTCGCTCACCGGGGACACCGCGGCGACCGGTCCGCCTCGCCGCCTCGCCGCCGCGACCTGCGATCGTGGACGACGGTGCCCCACGACGGCGCTCTGCGCGCAGCTCGGGTGGGCGACAACGGTCGGCGACGAGCCGGAGGCACCGTCGGCCCCCCGCCGCGACGGCGGCGCGTGACCGGACCGCTGCGCGTGCGCGAATGGTGGAAGCGGTGCGCGCCGCGCTGCACCGCGCGCGCCGCGAGGTGAGTGCCGCACTGTTTCACGTGGAACAGTCCGCCCCGACGCTGCTGCGCGGGGCGTCGGGGCTTCTGCGGGGGGCACCGGGCTGACGCACCCCGGGGGAGAAACTAGGATGGGGTCAACAGCTGAGGAGAGCGCGTGACTGATCACGATTCCGGCTTCGACGTTTCACGTGGAACCGTTGAGGACGACACCCCCATCGCCGCGGCGGCGCGCCGAGCGAGTCAGGTCCTGACCCCCGGAGCGGCGGGCACGCTGCCCAAACCGTCGGAGCGCCGCACCCTGACGATCGCGAACCAGAAGGGCGGCGTGGGGAAGACGACGACCGCGGTCAACCTCGCGGCGGCGCTCGCCCTGCAGGGACTGAAGGTGCTCGTCGTCGATCTCGACCCGCAGGGCAACGCCAGCACGGCGCTCGGCGTGGATCACCGCTCGGGCGTCCCGTCGACCTACGAGCTGCTGCTCGGCGAGACGACGCTCGGGGAGGCGATGGCGCAGAGCCCGCACTCCCCCAACCTGTACTGCGTGCCGGCCACGATCGACCTCGCCGGCGCCGAGATCGAACTCGTCAGCATGGTGGCCCGCGAAACGCGCCTCAAGAACGCCCTCTCCACCCCGGCCGCAGACGACATCGACTACATCTTCATCGACTGCCCTCCCTCGCTGGGGCTGCTCACGGTGAACGCGCTCGTCGCCGCGAAGGAGGTGCTGATCCCGATCCAGTGCGAGTACTACGCCCTGGAGGGCGTGGGGCAGCTGCTCCGCAACATCGAGCTGGTGCAGGCCCACCTGAACAAGGACCTCCACGTCTCCACCATCCTCCTCACGATGTACGACGCGCGGACCAAGCTCGCCGACCAGGTCGCGGCCGAGGTCCGGAACCACTTCGGCGACCGGGTGCTCGGCGCGACGATCCCCCGCAGCGTCAAGGTCTCCGAGGCTCCCGGCTACGGCACCACAGTGCTCGACTACGACCCGGGCTCGCGCGGAGCGATGAGCTACCTCGATGCGGGGCGCGAGCTCGCCTTCCGCGGCGCCGGGCAGGCGGTGTAGTCATGGCCGCGCAGAAGAAGGGCGGCCTCGGCCGCGGTCTCGCCGCACTCATCCCCACCGGACCCGAGGAGGGCCCGCGGCTCGGAACCGCGGCCGCCGACGTGATCATCGGCTCCCGGCCCGACGAGACCGCGCCGCCTCCGGCCGGGGGGGCGGGGCGCCGCGCCACCCGTGGCCGGTCCGCGGGAGCGACGGGCGCGACCGGTACCGCCGGAGACGCCGGCGCGGGAGCCGACGCCGCCGATCTCGCCGACTCCGGCGCGGTGTACCGCGAGATCCCCCCGGCGGCGATCCAGCCGAACCCGCAGCAGCCCCGCAGCGTGTTCGACGAGGAGGGCCTCGCCGAGCTGATCCACTCCATCCGCGAGTTCGGGCTGATGCAGCCCATCGTGGTGCGCCCGCTCCCCCGCCCCCAGGGCGACGTGCGCTACCAGCTGGTCATGGGCGAGCGCCGGTGGCGCGCCAGCCAGGAGGCCGGCCTCACCGCGATCCCCGCGATCGTCCGCGAGACGGCGGACGGCGACATGCTCCGCGACGCGCTGCTGGAGAACATCCACCGCGTCCAGCTCAACCCCCTCGAGGAGGCCGCCGCCTACGCGCAGCTGCTGGAGGAGTTCGGCGTGACCCACGATGAGCTCGCGGCCCGGCTCGGCCGGTCGCGGCCGGTGGTGACCAACACGATCCGGCTGCTGCGGCTGCCGGTGGCGGTGCAGCGTCGCGTCGCGGCCGGGGTGCTCTCCGCCGGGCACGCGCGGGCCCTGCTGGCCCTCGAATCCGGCGCGCAGGCGCAGGACGCGCTCGCCGCGCGCATCGTCGCCGAGGGGCTGTCGGTGCGCGCCACGGAGGAGGCGGTCACCCTCGCCAACCGCGGGGACGGAACCGTCACCCCCGCCGCGCCGAAGCGGCGCCCCCCGGCCGACCCCGCGCTGCGCGAGGTGGCCGACCGGATCGCCGACCGGCTGGACACCACGGTGACAGTCACGATGGGCCGCCGCAAGGGCAGGATCGTCGTGGAGGTGGGTTCGGTCGACGACCTCGAGCGCATCGTCGCACTGCTCGCGGAGAAGTGACGACCCGATGGCCCTGACGATCGTTCCGCTCACCCTGGGTGGCTTCGACGACCTCCCGCGGCACATCCGCCGCTGCGTCTACTGGGAGGTGGCGCCCGACGGCGAGACCCTCACGGATACGGAGTTCGACAAGGAGGCCTGGCTCTCGACCCTCATGCTGGAGTGGGGTTCGTGCGGGCAAGTCGCGATCGACCACGCCGTGGACGGCACCGAGAGGGTGGTCGGCGTCTCCTTCTACGCCCCGCCGCGCAGCGTACCGGGCACCCGTCGCTTCCCCACCGGACCGGTCAGCCACGATGCGGTGCTGCTCACCTGGGCAGGGGTGGAGCCCGGCGTCGAGGAGCGGGTCGCGGAGGAGCTGGTGACCGCCGTGTGCACCGATCTGGTGCGCCGCGGCGTGCGAGCCGTGGAGGCGTTCGGGCTGCTCACCCCCGTCGGAATGCTGCGCGAAGATGTTGTGGCACAACTGGATTGCGGTCCGTGCGGGTGCAAGACACCGCCCCTGACCGATGCCGATTTCCTGGAGCGGATGGGCTTTACGACCGTCGCGCCGCACCACCGGTTCCCCCGGCTGCGCTTCGAGCTGTCCGAGGGCCTCGGCTGGAAGGCGGGCGTGGAGCATGCGCTGGAGCAGCTCCTCGCGGACAGCGCCGCCGAGACGGCCCTCAGGGCCGCCCTGGAGGGCACGGGGGACGCCGCAGCACCCGTGGGGAGGATCCGGTCTCGCCGGCAGCCCTGAGGCCACCACAGCCCGCCCGGAGACCGTCGTGTCGCGCCCGGCCGGGCACGGCGGACCGTCAGGCCGGGTTCTCCGCGTTCTCCTCGAGCTCGAGAAGCTCGGCGAACGTGTAGGTGCCCGTGGGACGGTCGTTCTCCCCCAACAGGTACAGCCGCTTCACGGCCACCAGGATCGCCTCGGCGATGGTGTCGCGCATCTGCGGCGAGGCGAGCACCGCCGCGTCGTGCGGGTTGGTCGCGTAGCCGATGTCGATCTGCACGGTGGGCATGCGCGTCAAGCGCACGATGTCCCAGGTGCGGCCGTGGTAGTGGCAATCGGTGAGCGGCGTCCGCGCGACGATCTCACGCTGAATGAAGCCGGCGAGGTTGCGGCCGATCGTCGACGCCGCCCCGTGCGTGTTGCCGAAGTGGAAGGACGCTACGCCGTGCGCCCGGTCGTTGCGGTAGTGCGCGGTGCGCAGCGCGATCATCATGTCGGCGTCGAACGTGTTCGCCGTGTAGGCGCGGGTGGCGTCGTCGGCGTCCATGCCCCGCGGGCGGGACAGGTAGGTCTCCATACCGGCCGCGGCCATCCGGCCCTCGAGCCGGGAGCCCAGATCCCAGAGGATCTCCTCCTCGGTGATCGGTCGGCCGTCCGGCCCGCGCACGGCGAAGCCGCGGTCCGCGCCGCCCAGGCCCGGGTCGATGACGATGCGCTTGCCGGACAGCCGGGGGCCGGAGCTGCGGACGTGCTCCTCCTCGCGGATGGCGTGCGGTGAGCCGCCGGTCACTCGGGACCCGAGGAAGGTCAGCGACCGCAGGGTGGCGGGGCCGCAGATGCCGTCGGCGGTGAGTCCGAACTCCCGCTGGTAGGCCGACAGGCCGAGGTGAGTCTGCGGGCCGAACAGGCCGTCGATCATGCCCGCGTAGAAGCCCAGGTTCTGCAGGCGGGCCTGGAGGGCGGCCACGTCGTCGCCGGAGGGCGGCGCGGAGGCGATGTAGCTCAGCGTGCGGGCGCCCAGCTGGTACGTCGATTCCCGCAGCGCCCGGTACGTGGCGGGGCCCACCACCCCGTCGACCAGGAGGCCGCGCTGCTGCTGGAAGGCGCGCGTGGCGCGGTCCAGCCGGCGATCGAACACGGCCTCGGGGACGGTCCAGCCGCCCACCACGAGCTCCGCGGGCGCCTCGTAGTCGCGCAGGAACCCCTGGTCGGCGAGGATGCCGCGGATCTCGGCGACGGCGCCACCGTGATCACCGAGGCTGATTCGAGGCATGGAGCACCCTTCGTTGGCTTCCTCTGTGGCGGGCCCGCCCGAGGACGAAATCGAGTACACGATACGGCCTGCGGGCCTCTCGACCAACGCGACGGCGCGTCACACCAGGCCGTCGAGCTCCTTAAGGATAGCTGACTTGCTCTTCGCTCCAACCAATTGAGCGGTGGGCTTGCCGTCTTGGAACAGAATCAGCGTCGGAATGCTCAGCACCTTGTAGTCGCGCGGTGCGGTCGGGTTCTGGTCCACCTCGATCTTCGCGAAGGTCACCTTGTCGCCGTGCTCGGCGGCCAGCTGCTCCAGCACCGGCGCCACCACCTTGCACGGGCCGCACCAGGTGGCCCAGAAGTCCACCAGCACGGGCTTGTCGGACTGCAGGACCTTCTCGGTGAAGGTGTCGTCGGTCAGTGTGACGATCTCGGCCATGGTGCGTACTCCGGTTCTACGGGGGTTCTACTGGGGCGGGGACGGAACGGTTCCGGTGGTCGACGTGCGGAGCCTACTGGGCGACCGCGGCCTCGCGGTGGTGGGCGAGCCAGCGCTCGGCATCGATCGCTGCGCTACAGCCGCTGCCGGCGGCGGTGATCGCCTGGCGGTAGGTGTGGTCCACCAGGTCGCCCGCGGCGAACACGCCCGGGACGCCGGTCGCGGTGCTGCGGCCCTCGACCTGCACGTAACCCTCGTCGTCGACGGTGACCTGACCGGCCACCAGCCCCGACCGCGGGTCGTGGCCGATCGCCACGAACAAGCCCGTGACCTGCAGCGTCTCCACGGCGCCGGTCACGGTGTTCTCCACCAGTAGCGACTCCACGGACGACTCGCCCTGCACTGCGGTGACCCGGGTGTCGGTGAGGAAGCGGATCTTCTCGTTGGCGCGGGCCCGGTCGAGCATGATCTTCGAGGCGCGGAAGTTCTCGCTGCGGTGGATCAGCGTGACCGACTTGGCGAACTTGGTCAGGAAGATCGCCTCCTCCATCGCCGAGTCGCCGCCGCCGACCACGGCGATGTCCTGGTCGCGGAAGAAGAAGCCGTCGCAGGTGGCACACGCGCTCACTCCGCGCCCGAGCAGCGCCTCCTCGCCGGGGATGTCCAGGTAGCGGGCGGCGGCGCCCATTGCGAGGATCACGGCGCGGGCGCGGTAACTGCCCTCGGCCGTGACGACCTCCTTGATCTCGCCGTCGAGCCGGACGGACTCCACGTCCTCCATGCGCAGGTCGGCGCCGAAGCGCAGCGCCTGCTCGCGCATCTCGTCCATGAGCTGCGGCCCCATGATGCCCTCGCGGAAGCCGGGGTAGTTCTCCACCTCGGTCGTGGTCATCAGCGCGCCGCCGAAGCTGGTGCCCTCGAACAGGATCGTGGTGAGCTCGGCGCGGCCGGCGTAGACGCCCGCCGTGTATCCGGCCGGACCCGATCCGATGATGATCACGTCCGCGATATCCGTGCCAGCTGCAGTCATTACCTACCAACCTCGTTCGAGAACGCCCGGTGCTTCCCGGGCCGACATGTGTGCCAACGGCGTGGGAGCCCTCGATGTTCCCGTGCCGCGTCCTCCAGGTTACGGGGCGGCCCCTAGCCCGCGGCACCGCCGGGCAGCACACGGTTCACCAGGACCGCGGAGGCCTCGCCCCGCGCGCACGACGGGGCGACCGCCAGGACCCGCACATCGCCCAGCGCGCCGCCCGGCAGCAGCAGCACCGTCGCGGGATCGCCGTGCACCCGCATCTGCCCCGCCCCGAGCAGGGTCCGCCGGCCCGCCGGCACCGAGGCGGCGTCGAGGCACCGCTGGAGGGCGGCACTGTCGGCGAAGGCGCCGCGATCCCCGCCCGGCGTCGCGGCGGCTAGCAGTACTCCCGTCTCCGGTTCCGCCCCGGGCGCGGCCGGTGCGGTGGGTGCGGAGGGCGCGTCCCGCACCGTGCTCACGGCGACGGTGACGGCCACCGCCCCGACGGCCGCGGCGGCGGCCACGCCGAGGCCGAGTCGCGGGCCCCGGCGCGCGGACGGGCCCTGGGCGGACCGGGGGCGCGCGGACCGGGAGCGCGCGGGCAGAGTGGGCGGAGTGGGTGCGGGGGCGGCCCGCAGCGCGGCCTCGATCCGCAGATCCCCGAGCGGGGACTCGGCCGTGAAGCCCGCGGGCGCGGCCCATTGCGCGTACGTGCGGTCCCGGTACTCCGCCAGCGCCGCGTCCAGCCGCGCCTCCTGCGCACGGCTGAGCCGCCCGCCGTCCCTGCGGCCGCGTTCCGGCGATGCAGTAGTCCCCATCGAATCCTCCTCTCATGAATTGGACGCACCAGCGGGCCGATCGGTTCCCGCTGCCTTCAATATTCGTTGTGCGAATGATGAACGCCACGTCAGGGGGTTCATCGCCGGTGATCAGTGCCGTCCGATCAGCGCCGGCCGGTCAGCGCCGTCCGATCAGTAGGGGTGCGGTCGTCAGCGGAGCAGCCGCTCGAGGCGGACCCGGGCGCTGGCGAGGCGGCTCTTGACCGTGCCGGGGGCCACGCCGAGCAACTCCGCGGCCTGGCTCACCGAGAGCCCGTGCATGTCCACGGCCACCACCGCCGCGCGCTGGTCCTCCGGGAGCAACCGCAGCGCGGCCTCCACGGACAGCCGGCGCTCGAGCTCCTCGGCGCCGCGGCCCTCGTCCGAGGCGAGCCCGCTCAGGTCGTCGGGCATCGGCAGCGACGCGCGGATCTGGTTGCGGCGCGCCCGGTCCAGGCAGGCGTTCACCACGATCCTGTGCAGCCAGCTGCCCACCTTGCAGTCCCCGCGGAAGGTAGGGGAGAGCTGGTAGGCGCGCAGCATGGCGTCCTGCAGGCAGTCCTCGGCGTCGGTCTGGTCGCGGATCGTGCGGAGCGCCGTCGCCCGCAGCTGGCGGCCGTGCCGGTGGAAGAGCTGCGCGAACGCGTCGCTGTCGCCGCGCGCGGCGGCGGCGAGCAGGCGTTCGTCGGAGACGGGCTCGGGTTCGCCGCCCGACGATGCCCGTTCGCGCCGGTCCTCGTCGTGGCCCGGCGCCCGCGCCGCGGCCGACCGGTCCCCCGAACCCGTCGACCGCGAGATGGTGTTCCCCCACTCGGTCATGTCAGGGATCGTAGGGCGGACCGATACCGTTTCGAGACCAATTCTTTGCTATTCAATCATCGACATGAATCGGGTGTCGCGATTCGCGATACCACACCCCTCGCGGAAGGGCTGTGACCCGTACTACACTGGCGCGCAGGCCAGGTGGCGCACCCGTCGCTGTGGATCTCCATTTCACTGCGCGAGCTATCAGGAGGCCTCTCATGGTCGATTCGTCCCGTTCCACCGCTCCCCTACCCCCGTCCGGCGCCGCGGATGCGCCGGATGCGTCCGTCGTGGACGCCGCCGTCGCCCGCGCGCAGCGGTGGCTGCTCGCGAGCCGCGGCCCCCGCCCCGCCGAGGTCGGTCGCCGGGAGGCGGCGGCCACGTCCAGCCTCGCCGCGTTGCTGCACGATCCCAGCGGCGTCGAGTTCACCATGGGCTTCGTGGACCGGGTCGCGCGCCCGGAGGACGACCGCGTGGCCGCGAAGGCGTTGCGCCGGCTCGTCTCCCCCGCCTCCGGCGGCGCACCGGGCCGGGCGTTCATGAGCCCGGTCGACGCGGCGCTGCTGCGCGCCGGCACGGTGGCCGCCGGCGTGGCACCGTCGATCGCCATGCCCGTGGCGCGACTACGGCTCCGGCAACTGGTGGGGCACTTGGTGTTCGACGCCGACGGTGATCACCTGAAGCGCCGGCTGCGGCGAGCCCGCGAGGTGGGTGTGCGCCTGAACCTCAACCTGCTGGGCGAGGCCGTCCTCGGCCAGGGCGAGGCCGACAACCGGCTGGCCCGCACGCACGAGCTGCTCGCGAACCCCGCGGTGGACTACGTCTCCATCAAGGTCTCCTCCGTGGTCGCCCAGCTGGTGCCGTGGGACCTCGAGGGGAACCGCGACCGCATCGTCGAACGATTGCGGCCCCTGTACCGCACCGCTCGCGAGGGCGGGAAGTTCGTGAACCTGGACATGGAGGAGTACAAGGACCTGCACCTCACCATCGAGGTGTTCACCGCGCTGCTCGACGAACCCGAATTCCGTTCCCTCACCGCGGGTATCGTCCTGCAGGCCTACCTCCCCGATTCCATGGACGCGCTGCGCCGGCTCACCGACTTCGCGCGCCGACGCACGACGCAGGGCGGCGCCCCCATCAAGGTGCGGCTGGTCAAGGGAGCGAACCTCGCGATGGAACGGGTCGACGCGGAGGTGCACGACTGGCCGCTGGCGACCTACGGGAGCAAGGCCGATGTGGACGCCAACTACCTGCGCATGGTGGACACCGCGCTGCGCGAGGAGAACGCGGACGCCCTGCGCATCGGCGTGGCGTCGCAGAACCTGTTCACCGTGGCCTACGCGGTGGAGCTCGCAGAGCAGCGGAACGTGCAGCGGCAGTTGGACATCGAGATGCTCCAGGGCATGGCCCCGATGGAGGCCGCGGCCGTGCGGGCCGACGTGGGCTCGCTGATCCTGTACACCCCCGTCGTGCACTCCGGCGACTTCGACGTGGCCGTCAGCTACCTCGTGCGCCGCCTCGAGGAGAACTCCTCCGACGACAACTTCCTCTACTCGATGTTCAGCCCCGACCCCGGCGCCATCGCCACGGAGGAGGCCCGCTTCCGGACCGCCGCCCAGCGGCGGACCGTCGTGCAGGACGGGCCGAACCGCGTGCAGGACCGGGGCGCCGCCCCGCAGGCGGCGCCACACGACGGCGCCTTCACCGGCGAGCCCGACACCGACCCGTCGACGCCCGGCAACCGGGCGTGGGCCCGCGCCGCGCTCGCCGCACCCGACACCGTGGAAATCCCTGCCCGCGTGAGCGATCCGGCGGCCGTGGACGCCGCCGTCGCCGCCGCTCTCGGCGCGCAGCGGGACTGGGCCGCACGACCGGCGCCGCAGCGAGCCGAGCTGCTGCACCGAGTGGCCGACGAGCTGGCCCGCCGCCGCGGCGAGCTGCTCACCGTCATGTCCTACGAGGCGGGGAAGACGGTGGCCGAGGCGGACCCGGAGATATCCGAGGCCATCGACTTCGCCCGCTACTACGCGGCCCGCGCGCTCGACCTGCACGACGACGAGGCGGTGTTCACCCCGCACCGCGTCGTGGTGGTGACGCCGCCCTGGAACTTCCCCGTGGCCATCCCGCTCGGCGGCGTGCTCGCGGCCCTGGCGGCGGGCGCCGCGGTGATCATCAAGCCCGCCCCGCAGGTGCTGCGCTGCGGGACCGCCGCCGTCGCCGCCCTGCACGCGGCCGGGGTGCCCGCGGACCTGGTGCAGTTGGTGAACGCCGACGAGGCCGACGCCGGCAGGCGCCTGGTGACCCACCCCGAGGCCGACGCGGTGGTGCTGACCGGCGCCAGCGAGACCGCAGCCCTGTTCCGCGGCTGGCGGCCCGAGCTGGACCTGCTCGCGGAGACCTCCGGCAAGAACGCGATGGTGATCACGCCCGCCGCCGACCCCGACCTCGCCGTGAACGATCTGGTGCGCAGCGCATTCGGTCATGCAGGCCAGAAGTGCTCGGCGGCGTCGCTCGCGATCCTGGTGGGCAGCGTCGGCACGTCGAAGCGGTTCCTCGGTCAGCTCGAGGACGCGGTGCGCACCCTCGTCGTGGGCGAGGGACACGACCTGGGCACCACGGTGGGCCCGCTCATCGAACCCGCCGCGGGGAAGCTCCTTCGCGGCCTCACGGAGCCCGCGCCGGGCGAGCGCTGGCTGGTGCAGCCCCGCCGGCTCGACGACGCCGGCCGGTTCTACTCCCCCGGCGTGCTCGACGGCGTCGCGGAGGGCAGCTGGTTCCACACCACCGAGCTGTTCGGCCCGGTGCTGGGGATCATGCGGGCGGCCACCCTGGACGACGCGCTGCGGATGCAGAACGGCACCGGCTACGGACTCACCGCCGGCCTGCACAGCATCGACCCTGACGAGATCGCCCACTGGCGGGAGAAGGTGGAGGCGGGCAACCTCTACATCAACCGGCACATGACCGGCGCGATCGTGCAGCGCCAGTCCTTCGGCGGCTGGAAGCGCTCGTCGATCGGGCCGGGCGCCAAGGCCGGCGGCCCGAACTACGTGGCCCAGTTCGGCCGGTGGGCGGACGCCCCCGACGTGACCGACGCGCCGCCGGCCGCCCCCACCGCGTTCAGCGAACGGATCATCGCCGCCGCCCGCGGCCTCCCCGACGAGGACGTGCGGTGGCTGCACGCGGCCGCCGCCTCCGACCGGCGCGCCTGGGACGCCGAGTTCGGGATCGAGCACGACCCCACCGGCCTCGCCAGCGAGGGCAACGTGTTCCGCTACCGGCCGCTGCCGCACCTCGACGTGCGCGTGGGCGCCGGCGCGCGCCAGCGGGACCTCGTGCGGTTGCAGCTGGCCGCGGCCCGCACCGGCACCCGGCTCGACGTGATCCTGAGCCCCGAGGCGCCCGCCATGCCGTTCGAGGCGCCGGTGCACACCGCGGCGGAGTACGCCGCGATGCTCGCCGGGCGCGGTGAGCCCGCCCGGATCCGGGTCCTGGGCGCGCCGGAGGCCGAGGTGCGGGCCGCCGCCGCACGCCACGGCCACAGCCTGCTGCGCGGCCCCGTGCTGCTCTCGGGCCGGCGCGAGCTGCTCAGCGTGCTCCGCGAGCAGGCGGTGAGCACCACCCGGCACCGCTACGGCCACCTCCCCGCGGGCGGCCACGGGGCGTAACACCGGGGGCCGCACCCGGGACGGGGCGCCGGGCTCGGCTACGCGTCCGGCGCCCACACCCCGGAGCTGCCGCGCCGGTGGCTGCCCACCAGGTGATCGTCCACGATGCCCACCGCCTGCATCAGTGCGTACATGGTGGTGGGCCCCACGAACCGGAAACCGCGGCGGCGCAACTCCTTCGAGAGCGCCACCGATTCCGGCGAGGTGGCCGCGACCTCCGCCGCGGTACGGGGCGCCGGCGTGCGCTCCGGGCGGAAGGACCACACCAGCCGCGCCAGCCCGCCGTCCTCGCGCAGCGCCACCACCGCCCGCGCGTTGCCGATCGTGGCCTCGATCTTCTGCCGGTTGCGGATGATGCCCGCGTCCGCCAGCAGCCGCTCCACATCCGCCTCGCCGAAGGCGGCCACCGCATCGGGATCGAAACCGGCGAACGCGGCGCGGAACGCGGGGCGCTTGCGCAGCACCGTGGCCCACGACAGCCCCGCCTGGAATCCCTCCAGCGCGATCCGCTCGAACAGCCCCCGCTCGTCCCGGACCGGCATCCCCCATTCGGTGTCGTAGTACTCCCGCATCGGGCTCGCGGCCGCCCACGCGGGCCGGGCCAGCCCGTCCTCGCCGATCACCACGCCGTTCTCGCCGATCACGGCATCCTCGTCCTGGTCAGTCATCTCGTTCCCCCGATCGAGTGCGCCCGGGCGGGCGCGTCCTGATCGCACGGTAGAACACCGCACCGACAAGTCCGCCGCAAGCGCGCGTTCAGCGGTCTCGGGAAGGATCGGCGCATGTCCGACTCCGCACCGCCGCTCCGGGTTCTCCGCGCCCGCTGGTGCCTGCTGGCGGCGGCCCAGCCGGTGCTCGCCGCCGGAGGTGCGCCGCTCCCCTTCCGGATCACCGCGGACGGCGTAGAGCGGGGCGTCGCCCGGTACGACGCGTCGGCGACGGCCGGCGCGACCCTCGCCTGGTTCGGCCCGGGACGCGCGGTGCTCTCCTGCGGGGACCTCGGGTGGCGCGTGCCGGGCGCGCCGGGCGCGGCGTACCGCCTGGACGGCGGACCGTCGTGGCTGCAGCACGTGGCCGTGCTCGATCACCGGCTCGACGCCGGCCGGTACGGCTGGATCGGCGTCTGGGACGAGGACCGGTTCACGGCCGGGGAGGAGCCCGCGCCCGGCGCGCCGCTGCCGCCGGTGGCGTCGTCCGCGGCGGTGGCGGGCGCGCTCGGCGCCCGGCTCGAACACCCCTCGGGCCTCGATCACCTGGTGCGCATGTGCGAGTACGAGTGGCTGGACGCGGCCTCCTGGTGGGGCGCGTTCGGCGGGCTGGCGCCGGAACGGACCCTCGACGAGGCGTGGTGCCGGCTCACCGACGCCGGCCTCACCCAGTGGACCGGCGCGGGCCCGAAGTACGACGGGGTGTCCGGCCGCACGCCGGAACAGGCGCGGGAGGTGGCCACGGAGCACGCCCGCACGCGCGGCATCCCGATCCCGGACGACGTGCGGGTGGAGGCGGCGCTGCGCACCCGGAGCGGCTGGCGGGTGCGGATGCTGGACTACCGGGACGCGGAATCGGCGCGGCCCGTGGTGATCACGGTGCCCGATACCGGGCCGGTGTGGATCGGAGACGCCGAGGAGCCGGGCGTCAGGAGCCCTGGAACGACACCTGGTTGATGGTGGTGTACCAGTCGCCGTCGGAATCCTTGGTGAGACCGGTGATCCACACCAGCACGTAGCGGGCGCGCGGGGCCACCGAGTTCACGTGGAAGTCGTTGGCGCCCGGGCGGAGCGTGCCCGACCACACCAGCGAGGTGTCGTCCAGCTCGGTCACCGAATCCTTCGTGGAGATGCGCACCTCCACGGTGCTCCCGGCGCTCGGCGAGGTGATGGTGCCGCGGGTCAGCGAGACCGCCTTGTCGAGCGTCACCAGGAAGCCGACGCCCTTCTTGAGATTGCCGAACACCGGCCCGGCCTTGTAGGTGTCGGTCTTCCAGGCGGGCGTCTTGCCGGTGAGCACGTTCTGCAGGTTCGCCGCGGAGTCCTTGGAGGCGCCGAAGTCCACGAGACCCACACCGGTGGCCTTGACCGGCGCCCCCACCCCCGGCGCGGGGGCGGGCGCGGCGCCGTCCGTCGCGGTGGTGCTCGAGGTGTACAGCGAGCTCACACCGGACTGGGTATCGCCGCCGCCGATCAGGCTGCTGATCAGCAGCGTGAGGCCGATGATCACCAGCAGCGCTACCGCGCAGGCGGCGATCACCAGCAGCGGCACGTTCTTCTTGTCACCCGAGACCCGCTGCAGCAGCGATGGCTTGGCCTGGATCCGTTTCGCCGGGGTGGGCTGCTGGTCCAGCGGCACGGCGCGCGGCGCAGGGCGCGCGGCCGCCGGGGCGGCGGGCGCCTCGCGGGGCGTCTCCTCCCGGACCGGCGCCAGCAGGTCGGTCTTCACGTCCACGACGGAGGCCTGGTCGAGCAGCTGCTGGACGGTGGCGGCGGTGCGGATGCCCTGACCGCCTTCCAGCGTGCGGGTGGCCACCGCCGAGATCTCGAACGGGATGTCGCGCTTGGCGTCCCGCGGCTCCACCGGATTGCCGGCGGCGTCGGCATCGGCCTGCCGGATCCCGGCGACGGTCCCCGAGCCGGTGGTCACCGTTCGGCCCGTCGCGTCGTCGAGCGGCCACCGCTCGAGCAGCAGCGCGTAGAGCACGGCGCCCAGGCCGCGCACGTCCGTCTCCTTCGAGGCGTCCGAGAGAGTGCCGGGGAAGGCGAGGTAGGCGTGGCCGTCCTGCGAGATCCGCACCCGGTCCGGATGGTCGATCGAGAGGGCCGCGCCGGCCCGGTGCGCGCCCTCGGCGGCGCCCGCCAGCGCGCGCACCGCCTTCGCCGCGCCGATCGCCGACGGGTGGGTCCCCGCCACGTCGGCCAGGGAACTGCTCGGCACCCACTCGGCCACGACGATCCCGCCGGAGCTGCCCCGCACCACGTCGAGCACGCGGGCCAGGCCCGCCGAGTGGACCCGGCCCAGGCGCAGGGTGCGGGAGAGGATGGACTGCGGGCCCTCGCCGCGCAGGCTGATCTGCGCGCCGCGCTCCGGGACCGGCGCGCGCTGCTCCGAGTCGACGAACGTCAGCGCCACGTCACGATCGAGGTTGATGTCACGGGCCTGCCAGAACTGCAGCCCGCGGATGCCGCCGTGATGCTCGATCAGCCGGTACCGGCCGCCCGCGACCACCGCACCGGGGATCAGCTCCGGCCCGCGGGGCGCGTCGTCGCTGAACGCGGACGGCGATTCACCGCCCGCCGCGTGCGCCTCGCCCGCGCTCTGCGCCGGAGACGGCAACCGCATCTGACCGGTGCTGGGTGCGTCGGGGCCGGACTGGCGTGCGGACTCGTCCTCGGTCACTGCGAATGCTCCTCTTCTGCGGTATCGAAGGCCCGTGGTCGGTTGTTCTGCGCTCGCCCGCGGGCGCCGGGGAACATGGCTCTGACCAGCATACGGGAGGCCGATGTCGTCGGCGATCCGCGGCAGCTGGGCGGTGATCTCCTCGCGGCGGAGGCTCGCGTAGGCCTCCAGTTCGTCGAGCCGCAGCTCCCGGGTGTCCGGTGCGCGGGGGGCCTCGCGCGCCGGTTCGGACGGTGCGGTCGGCCGCAGGGCCGGAACGAACCGGCCCGCGATGCGCCGTAGGGGTGCCAGGATCGCCAGCACGTCCGGTACCCGCCACAGGGCGAGCAGCGCGTAGATCAATGTCAGGCAGAGTACGCCTGCGATTGCAAGATAGAGAAGGGCGCCGGCCGGTCCGCTGCGATCGATGGCTTTGAGCACGCCGATCTGCATCACGGCGTAGATGGTCACCACCACCAGCGCGGAGACCACCGTGGTCTGGATGAACGTCCGCGCGACATTCGTCAATTGCATCGGCCCCAGGCTGCGCCGCAACAGAATCCACCCGACCAGCGCGCCCGCGGTGAACGCGAGCCCGGTCGCCGTGCCGAGGAGCTCGATGATCCGGTTGCCGTCGTCGGTGAAGTGCGGGACGGCGTACGAGATTGTCGTTTTGATGCCGGTGATCGCGAGAATGATGAGCGTGGGCGTCCACGGCCGTTCCTGTGCGTAGAACACCCGGAGGTGGATGAGCACCATGGCGTACGGAATCAGGACGAACGCCTCGAAGGAGATCGCCGTCCCCAGATGGTTGGCGTTCTCGACGGACATATTGCCGAAGTTGAACAGCGCGCGGCCGATCGACGGTCCGAAGGCTGTGGCGATCGCGACCACCGGGACGAGTGCCACCATGGTGATGCGCGTCGCGAGCGAAAGGTCGTCGACGACGGCGGCGCGGTTGCCCGCCGCGGCGTGCCGGGACAGCCGCGGCATGACCGCGGTCAGGAGGGCCACGCCCAGAACCCCGTACGGCAGTTGCAGGACCAGCCAGACGTTCGCGTACACCGCAGGGCCGGAGTCGGACGCCGCCGCTGCGACGGGCGTGACCAGATACGAACCGAGCAAGGAGATGAAGACGTAGGCGACGATCGCGATACCCATGGAGCCGAAGTGCCGGAGCCGGTCGTCGACGCCCCACCGGAGGCGGAACTTGATCCCGGCACGCCGCATCGCGGGCAGCTGGATGCACGCCTGCAGAACGACGCCGAGGGTGCTGCCGATCCCGAGGACGAGCAGCTTGGGCTGGCTCATCTCGACCGGGTTGAGGGTGATCTCCCCGGGCATCAGGTAAAAGGTCACCAGCGTGGTGATCTGCACGATGTTGGCCGCCACCGGTGCCCACGCCCCGGGTCGGAAGACGTCGCGGGTGTTGAGCACTGCTGAGAACAGTGCGGACAGCCCGTAGAACACGAGCTGCGGCAGCAGGAGGTACACCAGCGCCTGCGTGAGCGGAGCACTGACCTGGCTGTCGGCCTTGCCCACGAGCCAGGCGACCAGCAGTGGGGAGAGCACCAGGGCGATGACAAGCGCTGATCCGAGGATGACCAGTGACATGGTCAACAGGCGCTCGAAGAAGGCCTGGCCGCGGTCCTTGTCCTCCATCTCCGCGCGCACCAGCACGGGGATCACGAGTGCGGTGAGCACCTGGCCGAGCACCAGCTCGGAGACCTGCTGCGGGATCTGGTTCGCGACGGTGAACGCCGACCACAGCCCGCTACTGAGGATCGCTGCGAGCAGGACGGTACGGACGAACCCGGTGAGCCGGGAGATCAGCGTGGCGACCGCGACCGAGCCGGTGGACCGCAGCAGGCTGCCGGTACCCCCACCGTCGCCCCTCCCACCGGCGGCGGGGGTGCTGCTCGGTGGGATGTGCCGGGGCTCGGCGCGGCTCATGTGTCCTTCGGTTCCGGGTTCTCGTTCGGGGCGGGCGGTCGATGTGCAGCGTAACTGTTCGCGATCCGCTTCTCGTGCTCGTCCGCCGGAGGACGATCGGCGTCCGCCCGGTCCGGCCGGCCCCGGAACCGGTGCCACAGGCGCCGCCCGGCGAGCAGCACCAGCAGGGCGCCCACGCCGCACGTGATCCAGAACAGGGACTTGCCGTAGGCGTTCGAGTGCACGGAGACCGAGATCGGGGCGCCCAGCGGCATGTCGCTGCTCGAGCGCAGGGTCAGCTGCACCGAGATCCGGCGCGAGTAGTCCACGGTGGTCGGTAGCTCGATCTGCCGGGTGCCGCGGGCGGGCAGCTCCTGGACCTCGGAGGCGTCGATGGTGACGCCCTCCGGCGCCGACCAGTCGATCACGGTGCGGATCGGCAGCGGCAGGTCGTTCCGCGCGACGATCAGCAGCGGCGACTTGTCCGAGGCCAGCGTGTACGCGCCGCCCGGGCTGACGAACCGCACCGAGCTCAGTTGCGCGGTCATCGACGCGCGGGCGGCGGTCATCCGGATGGAGGCGTCACCGTCGACGGCGGGACGCGACGGCGACCAGCGCAGCGCGCGCACCGCATCCTCCCGCAGCGGGGAGGTGTACACCCGAGGGGTGAGCGGGGTCTTCGGCAGCGGGAGCAGCGCGGCGCCCAGCTGGTCGACCTGCCGCACATGCGCGGCGGCGGCCGTGACGATGCGGCCGGGCACCCGCGCGGCGGTGGTGCCCTCGGGCTGGCGCAGCGTCCACGGCGCCGCGTTGCGGGCGGCGTCGCGCCCCGTCGACTGCGCGGAGGTGACCACGTCGACGAACGTGCGCGGCTGCGCGAGCCCGGCGCCGAACTGGGTGGTGATCGCGTCGAGCACGGCGCGGGCGTCGTCGGGGCCCGCGGCCCACACCTGCGGCGGCACGATCAGCGAGGTCCGTCCCGTCACCCGCGTCACCGGGTCGTCGGTGGTGCTGGCCGCCCAGCCGTCCGGCGGCGCGTAGCGCTGGGTGGGGTCGAGGGCGGCCGCGGTCAGGGCGCCGACGGCGGCCTGCCGGCGCATGGCCGCGGACTCCTCGGACAGGGTGAAGGTGACGGAGGAGGGCACGGTCCCCGTCGGCCCGGGCGTCACGCCCCGCTCGGCACCGTCGCCCGTGCCGCCGGTGTTGCCCAGCGCGCCGAGCGCCGCGGACACGGACGGGTCGAACACCGCCGCCCCGATACCCTGCCCGACGGGGACGATGCCGGCACCGTCGCGGTCCCGGCCCGATGAGGAGGTCGCGGACCCGGTCGACGGCGCGCCGACCGCGGTGGCGGCGACCACCGTCGCCGAGACCTCGGAGGCGCGGAGCTGCCGCGCACCGTCGCCCAGCAGGACGCCGGACGCGGGGATCGTCACGCCCCGCACGGACTGCACGCCGAGGATGGAGTCGATGACGTCCGCGGGCGTGTCCAGGGCGGCGCGCTGCAGCGACGGCTGCCCGGAGCGGGCGAGGGCCTCGATATCGACCTGCCCGAACGGCAGGGCGACCACGCACGACCGGGCGGCGACCCGCCGCAGCGCCGCCAGCCACGCGCCCGCGGCCTCGCTGCCGGTGCCCGCGGTGCTCGGGCCGTCGGGCAGGGAGGGGTCGCGGGACACCCGGTACGCGCCGGTCATGGCCTGGACGGTGACCAGCAGGTCGGGGTCGATGGCGAGGCAGGACGCCGAGCGCAGCGCGGCGTGCCGCGGGTCGGTGCCCTTGGTGGCGTCCTCGTACGCCGCGAGCAGGCCGGCGAGCCGGCCGCCGTCGCCGAGGGAATGGGCGAGCGCGTCGTCGACCAGCCGGACGGGGGTGTCGCCGCCGCCGGGCACGCCGCCGGCCAGCTTGGGGTTGTCGGCCAGCGGCCACAGCAGCGTGATCCGCGCGGGCGAGGTGGTCACGGCGGAGTCGACGGTGCCCGGGGTGTCGGTGCCGCCCTCGGGGAGCGCGAGCACGGGCAGCAGGGTGCGCGAGTCGTCGAGCCGGGCGGTGCCGCCGTACGCGGGCTTGCCGTTGAGGTTCAACAGCAGCGGGTAGACGCCCGGCCGGTCGATGCCCAGCGTGGGGCCCCGCGTGGTGGGGGTGGCCCGCACGGGGATGGACACCGTGAAGGAGGTCCGCTGCCCGGGCCGCAGCACCTTGGCGACGGGCTCGAACCGGCCGAGCGTGTCGTACACGTTGTTGTCGGCGACCAGGTCCGAGCGCAGCTGCGCGGAGGTGGAGACCGCCGGGGCCCGCTGGATCCGCAGGTCGAGGTCGCTCACGTCGCGGTCGCCGAAGTTCACGACGCTGCCGCGCACCACCACCTCGTTCGGTGATTCGGCGGTGATCCGCGAGGTGACGTCGGAGACGTCGATCCGCACGAACTGCGCGTCCGGGAGCCCGGCCCCGCTGGGCGCGGGCAGGCCGGCGATCGTGAGGAGCAGCATCAGCACGCACAGCAGGCGGGCCGAGCGGGTCACGTCTGACCGTTCCCGCCGCCACCCCCGCGGCGCCCGCGTGCCCGCCGGCCGCCCCGCCGGCGGCGCGGCTTCGGCGGGTCGTTGCGGACGGCGTTGCGCTCGGCCGCGGCGCGCTCGTACGCCGAGGGCTCGCTGCGGGGCGGTTCCGCCTCCCGGGCGGCGAGCTTGTCCGGGTCGGAGGTCAGGTCGTCGATCACGGTCCGCGCGGCGGCCACCAGCTTGCGCTCGTCGGAGTAGGTGAGGCGGCTGTTCAGTTCGGCCAGCGGCACCCACGCCACCTCGGACACCTCGTAGTCCTCGGTGGAGAGGTCGCCGCTCTGCCAGGACAGCAGGAAGTGGTGCACCGTCTTGTGCACCCGCCGGCCCTCCACCGCGAACCAGTAGTCGATCTTCCCGATGGGAGCGAGCACGGAGCCGGTGAGCCCCGTCTCCTCCGCGATCTCACGGATCGCGGTGAGCTCGGCGGTCTCACCCGTCTCGATGTGCCCCTTGGGCAGCGACCACAGGGTGCGGCCCCGCCGGTCGACGCGGCCGATCAGCGCGGCCCGGACCTCGTCGGCACCGTCGAGCCCCGTGACCACCAGCCCGCCGGCGGACGTCTCGCGCACCGTCCGGATGCGCGGGTCCGGGCGGCCCCGGCCCGGCCCGGGGCGCTTCGACTTCGGGGTGGGGGTGCCCTGCTTGCGGCCGGGTTTCGCGCCCTGGCCCGAGTCCGACGGTGCGCCGCCGGCCTCCGGTGCGGTCTTCTGGTCGGTG
>JBEBXD010000028.1:0-42029 GCA_040391845.1 Tsukamurella paurometabola
CCGGGGCGCCGCTCTCGAAGCGTGAGCCGGGGCGTCTAGACGTGGACGCCGCGCTCGGCGAGCCAGGCCTGGGGGTCGACCTTCGCGCCGGCCGGGCTGTGCACCTCGAAGTGCACGTGCGGGCCGGTGGAGTAGCCGTTGTTGCCGACCCAGCTGATCAGATCGCCGGCCTTGACGGTCTGCCCCGCATGCACGTTCACGTTGTACATGTGGCCGTAGACCAGCACCGTGCCGTCGGAGAGGCGGATCTTGATCCAGATGCCGAAGCCCGAGGCGGGGCCCGCGTCGGTGACCACGCCGTCGGCGGCGGCGAACAGCGGGGTGCCGAGCGGGGCGGCCAGATCGAGGCCACCGTGCATGGCGCCCCAGCGGGTGCCGAAGTTGGAGGTCAGGGTGGCGCCGTGCACCGGAAGCGTGACCTTCGGGCGCATCGAGTCGATGACCCGCTGATCGTCCGCGTCCTTACGTGCCTTGCCGCCCGCGAGTCCCTGGGCGAACTGGTTCATGTCCTGCGCGGCGGGCAGGGGCGCCTGGCGGCCGGCATTGTGCTCGGGGCCGGTGGGCGGCACGACCGGCTGCTGCGAGGTCGACGGGCCGTCGGTGGTCGCGGCGGCGACGGCCGCACCGGCGACGCTGGCGCCCGCGGCGAGCGCGATCAGGGCGGCGCGGCCCTTGAGGGCGTGCGGCGCGGTGGGAACGCGGTGCTTACCGGCCTTGCGGACCGGCGCGGGACTCAGTTCGGGGGCGGCGTCCGGCGTGTCGAGGAGTGCGGTCTCCTCGGCCTCGGCCAGAGCCTCGTCGTCGAGCTCGGTGTCTCCCGTGAACAGGAGCTCGGGGATCATGAGGTCCTGGGTGACCTCGGAGTGGGAGGGGCGGTAGCCGGGCTCCTCGACCTCGGGCGCTGTGGCCCAGTCGTCGGAGTACGCCTCCTCGAGGCGGGTCTGGAGCTCGTCCAGGGGGATGATCGCGGTGATCGACTGATCATCGAGGACCTGTGTGCCGCCGCGCACGTGGTTCTCGCGAATCCGTGTCATATCTCGCCTACTCCAACCGTGAAACCGCAGTTCGGACCACGTTGTGATCCGACGATGTCCTCGCCGTGACCGCACTGTGATCCGCGTCCCGTCGACGATAACGAAATGATTGCGGCGAGACAACCTCCGGGGTGCGGTTCGGGCGATTGTGTTCTTGGTCACAATGCGATAACAAAGTCGCGAATCACGATGTGTTATCGCAGGTAGGCGGGCCGGCGTCGCCGTCGCGACGGTGCGCGCGCCGCCCCGAGTAGTGTGCCCGCCATGGAGGGACCCACCACGAGTCGGCGCGCGGCACCGCCGCCCGACGGTGGCACCGCGCGGGAGCGGGCCAAGGCGGCGCGGAGGCGCGAACTACTCGCCGCTGCGGCCGCGCTGATGGCGGAACGGGGCTTCGCCGGGGTCCGGCTCGAGGACATCGGCGCCGCGGCGGGGGTCTCCGGCCCGGCGATGTACCGCCACTTCTCGGGCAAGCAGGACGTGCTCGCCGCGCTTCTCGTCGAGATCTCCGAGTACCTGTACGACGGTGGCCGCCGGGTCGCGCAGGAGCGCGAGGGCGATCCGCGCCAGGCGCTGCACGATCTCGTCGACTTCCACGTCGACTTCGCCGCGTCCGAGCCCGACCTCATCCGGGTGCAGTACCGCGACCTGTGGTCGCTCGCGCCGGAGTCGGCCCGTCGGGTGCGCCGGCTGCAGCGGCAGTACGTCGAGATCTGGACCGAGGCACTCACCGCGCTCGGTGGCGACCCGGTGGACAACCGGGCGGTGGTGCACGCCGTGTTCGGTCTGATCAACGCGGCACCCAGCCTCCCGGCTCTGCCGCAGCCCCGTCTGCGCGCGCTGCTGCGCGATAAGGCCCTCGCCGCCCTCGGCGTCTGATCCCGCTGCTCCTCGCCGCACCCCCGCCCCGATTGAACACTGTTGCTGTCCGGGCCGACCTGGGGTTTCTTCGTCGGTAACAGTGTTCAATCGGCGGGCTGCGGGGTGAGGGGTAGACAGGTGGTGTGGGTCACAGTTATTCTCGTTTCAGTTAATGACGGATAACTCATGAGGAGCGGCTGTGACCTTCCGGGAGGAACACGAGGCGAACGTCGCCGAGTTGCGCGAGCGGCTCGATCGGGTGGCGCTCGGCGGCGGCGAGCGGGCCAGGGTCCGGCACGAGGGGCGCGGCAAGCTCCTGGTCCGCGAGCGGATCCGGCGGCTGCTCGACACCGGCAGCCCGTTCCTCGAGGTGGCGCCGCTCGCCGCCGAGGACATGTACGACGGGAAGGCGCCCGCCGCCGGGGCGGTGGCGGGGATCGGCACCGTCTCCGGCCGGCAGGTGATGATCGTCGCCAACGATGCGACGGTGTCCGGCGGCACCTACTATCCCGTCACGGTCAAGAAGCACCTTCGGGCGCAGGAGATCGCGTGGCAGAACCGGCTGCCCTGCGTCTACCTGGTCGACTCGGGCGGCGCGATGCTGCTCAACCAGGACGAGGTGTTCCCCGACCGCGAGCACTTCGGCCGCATCTTCTACAACCAGGCGAACATGAGCGCCGCGGGCATCCCGCAGATCGCCGCCGTGCTCGGCAGTTCCACCGCGGGCGGCGCCTACGTGCCGGCGATGAGCGACGAGACGGTGATCGTCCGCGATCAGGGCACCATCTTCCTCGCGGGCCCGCCACTGGTGAAGGCCGCGACGGGGGAGGACGTGACCGCCGAGGACCTGGGCGGCGGCCTGATGCACTCGACCAAGTCGGGCGTCACCGATCACCTGGTGGACTCGGACGACGAGGCGCTGGAGAAGGTCCGGCAGATCGTCCGCCGCCTCGGCCCCGTCGGGGAGGTGCAGTGGGACGTGCAGCCCGCCCGCCCAGCGCTGCGGCCCCAGACGGACCTCTACGACGTGGTGCCCACCGATCCGAAGATCGGCTACGACGTGCGCAAGGTCATCGAGGTCATCGCCGACGGCGGCGAGTACGACGAGTTCAAGGAGCTGTTCGGCACCACCCTGGTGACCGCGTTCGCGCGGGTCCACGGCCACCCGGTGGGGATCATCGGCAACAACGGCGTGCTGTTCGCCGAGGCCGCGCAGAAGGGCGCCCACTTCATCGAGCTGTGCGACAAGCGCCGCATCCCGCTGCTGTTCCTGCAGAACATCACCGGGTTCATGGTGGGCCGCCAGTACGAGGAGGGCGGCATCGCCAAGCACGGCGCCAAGATGGTGACCGCGGTGGCCTGCGCCCGCGTGCCCAAGTTCACGGTGATCATCGGCGGCTCGTTCGGCGCCGGCAACTACTCCATGTGCGGCCGCGCGTACTCGCCGCGGTTCCTGTGGATGTGGCCCAACGCGCGGATCTCCGTCATGGGCGGCCCGCAGGCCGCCGACACCCTCGGATCCGTCCGCCGCGAGCAGGAGGGCATGGAGGAGTTCAAGCAGGGCGTGCGCGATCAGTTCGAGCGGCAGTCGCACGCCTACTACTCCACGGCCCGGCTGTGGGACGACGGCGTGATCGATCCCGCCGATACCCGCACGGTTCTCGGCCTCGCGCTGGAGGCGGCGTCGCGCACGCCGCTGGCCGAGGTCTCCTACGGCGTCTTCCGGATGTGAGCCCACTGTCATGAGCAAGATAGAGAAGGTCCTGATCGCGAACCGCGGCGAGATCGCCTGCCGCGTCATCGAAACGCTGCGCGACCTCGGCATCGCGAGCGTCGCCGTCTACTCGGACGCCGATGCGGACGCCCGTCACGTCCGGATGGCCGACGAGGCCGTCCGGCTCGGCCCGGCGGCCGCCACCGAGAGCTACCTGCGCATCGACGCGGTCGTCGAGGCCGCGCGGGTGACCGGCGCGGACGCCGTGCACCCGGGGTACGGGTTCCTCTCCGAGAACGCCGCGTTCGCGCGGGCGCTCGCGGACGCCGGTATCGAATTCCTCGGCCCGCCGGTGGAATCCATCGAGACCATGGGCGATAAGATCACGGCCCGCGCCGCGGTGGTCGAGCGCGACGTGCCGGTGGTGCCGGGCATCAGCCGCCCCGGCCTCACCGACGCCGACCTCATCGCCGCCGCCGGCGAGATCGGCTTCCCCGTGCTGATCAAGCCCAGCGCGGGCGGTGGCGGCAAGGGCATGCACCGGGTGGAGAACCCGGCGGACCTGCCCGCAGCGGTCGCCGCGGCCCGCCGCGAGGCCGCCGCCGCGTTCGGCGACGACGCGCTGTTCATGGAGCACTTCGTGGACACCCCGCGCCACATCGAGGTGCAGGTGCTGGCCGATAAGCACGGCAACGTGATCCACCTCGGCGAGCGCGAGTGCTCGCTGCAGCGTCGGCACCAGAAGGTGATCGAGGAGGCGCCGTCGGCCCTGCTCGACGAGGCCACCCGGCAGAGCATCGGCCGCGCCGCGTGCGACGCCGCGCGGTCCGTCGGATACACGGGCGTGGGCACCGTCGAGTTCATCGTCTCCGCCCACCGGCCCGACCAGTTCTTCTTCATGGAGATGAACACCCGCCTGCAGGTCGAGCACCCCGTGACCGAGCTGGTCACCGGAATCGACCTGGTGGAGCAGCAGATCCGCGTCGCGAACGGCGAGGTGCTGGCGCTCGCGCAGGACGACATCGTGCTCACCGGGCACGCCGTGGAGGCCCGCGTCTACGCCGAGGACCCGGCGGCCGGCTTCCTGCCGACCGGCGGCACCGTGACGGCGCTGCGGTACCCGCGCAGCGACCGCCGCGGCCCCGTCCGGGTGGACACGGGCATCGAGGCGGGCAGCGTGGTGGGCAGCGACTACGACCCGATGCTGGCGAAGGTGATCGCGGTCGCCGACGACCGCGAGCAGGCGCTGCGCCGGCTCGACGAGGCGCTGGCCGGCACGCAGCTCACCGGCCTGCGCACGAACATCGACTTCTGCCGGTTCGTGCTCGCCGACGAGGACGTGGCCGCGGGCAGGCTGGACACGGAGCTGCTGGATCGCCTGGCGCCCACCTACACCCGCCCCGCGCCGACGGTGCGCGCCTACACCGCCGCCGCGCTCGCCGCGGTCGCGGGCGCCCGGGGCGACGGGCCCTGGGGCACCGAGACCGGGTGGCGGATCGGGGGCGCACGGCCCACCGTCGTGCGGTTCACGGGCCCCGAGGAGACGGGCGAGGTCCACGTCTCGGTGCTCGGGGACGCGGTCACGGTGCGCGGCACCGCGGCGGATTCGACGCTCGACTGGGCGGGCACCGCCAGGATCGCCGGCGCCGGGAGCGCAGCGAGCGGGCCGAATACCGCCGCCGCCGAGCGCCTGGTCGTGGACGGCTTCTCCACGCCGGTCACCGTCGCGCAGAACGGCGGAACCTATTGGGTCAGTGGCGAGGACGGCACGCACGAACTGACGCTCGCGAAGTCGGTGTCGAAGGACCGCGACGGCGCGCACGGCGGCGATGTGGTGAGCCCGATGCCGGGCGCCGTGGTGGCGGTGCCGGTGCAGGACGGCCAGGCGGTGACCAAGGGCGAGACCCTGGTGATCATCGAGGCGATGAAGATGGAGCAGCCGCTGACCGCGCCGCACGACGGCACGGTGACGGTGGCGGTGCGCACGGGAGACAAGGTGACGGCGGCACAAGTGCTCGCGACGGTCACGGTGAACAGCGACGACAAGACCGAGGGATGACATGGAGCTGACTCAGGACTACGCCGACCTGCGGGACACGGTGCGGGACTTCGCGGATCGGGTGGTGGCACCCGTCGCGGCCAAGCACGACGAGGAGCACTCGTTCCCCTACGAGATCGTCAAGCAGATGGGGCAGATGGGCCTGTTCGGCCTGCCCTTCCCCGAGGAGTACGGCGGCATGGGCGGCGACTACTTCGCGCTCGCCCTCGCGCTGGAGGAGCTGGGCCGCGTCGACCAGTCGGTGGCGATGACCGTGGAGGCGGGGGTCGGCCTGGGCGCCATGCCGATCTACAAGTTCGGTTCCGAGGAGCAGAAGCAGCAGTACCTTCCCTCGCTGGCGTCCGGCGAGAACCTCGCCGGGTTCGGACTCACGGAGCCGGGCTGCGGCTCGGACGCGTCCGGCACGCAGACCACCGCCAAGCCGGACGGCGACGAGTGGGTGATCAACGGCTCCAAGCAGTTCATCACGAACTCGGGGACCGACATCACGAGCCTGGTGACGGTGACGGCCGTGACCGGCACCAAGCCGGATGGGCGCAAGCAGATCTCGACGATCATCGTGCCCAGCGGCACGCCCGGTTTCACCGTGGAGCCCGCCTACAACAAGGTGGGCTGGAACGCCTCGGACACCCACCCGCTGAGCTTCTCCGACGTGCGCGTCCCGCAGGGCAACCTGCTGGGCGAGGAGGGCCGCGGCTACGCGAACTTCCTGTCGATCCTCGACGAGGGCCGCATCGCCATCGCCGCCGTCGCGACCGGTGCGGCGCAGGGCTGCGTGGACGAATCGGTGAAGTACGCCAAGGAGCGCAACGCCTTCGGCAGGCCGATCGGCGAGTTCCAGTCGATCGCCTTCGCCATCGCCCGGATGGAGGCCCGCGCGCACACGGCCCGAGTGGCCTACTACGAGGCGGCCCGGCTCATGCTGGCCGGCAAGCCCTTCAAGAAGGAGGCCGCCATCGCGAAGATGATCTCCTCGGAGGCGGCGATGGACAACGCCCGCACGGCCACCCAGATCCACGGCGGCTACGGCTTCATGAACGAGTACCCGGTGGCCCGGCACTACCGCGACTCGAAGATCCTCGAGATCGGCGAGGGCACCACCGAGGTGCAGCTCATGCTGATCGCCCGCTCGCTGGGGCTGCACGCATGAGCCCCGCGGAGAACGAGGCGCAGCCGGTGAAGCGGGTCACGCAGCGCGGTCTGTGGTTCGAGGAGTTCGAGGACGGCGTGCTCTACGAGCACCGCCCCGGCGTCACCGTGACCGAGGCCGACAACATGCTGTTCACCAAGCTGACCATGAACACCCAGGCGCTGCACCTGGACGCCCACTGGTCCGCGCAGCAGCCCGGTTTCGGCGGGCAGCGGCTGGTGAACTCCATGTACACGCTCTCCACGCTGGTGGGCCTGTCCGTCGCGCAGCTCACCCAGGGCACGCTGGTCGCGAACCTCGGTTTCTCCGAGATCGCCTTCCCGGCACCGGTCTTCGCCGGCGACACGCTGTACGCGCAGACGCTCTGCACCGGCAAGCGGGAGTCGAAGTCCCGGCCCGGGGAGGGCATCGTCAACCTGCGGCACGTGGCGCGCAATCAGGACGGCACCGTGGTCGCGGTGGCCGAGCGCTCCACGCTGGTGCGCAGGGCACCGTCCGGCTCCGAGAACGCGGGGGAGTGATCATGTCCGAGCACGACGGGCGCGGCGCCCCGGCCTGGCGGCCGCCCGGCCCCGCCATCCTGTTCTGCCCCGCCGACCGGCCCGAGCGGTACGCCAAGGCCGCCGAGCGCGCGGACGCCGTGATCCTGGACCTCGAGGACGCGGTGACCGCGGAGGCCCGGCCTGCCGCGCGCGAGGCGCTGATCGACAATCCGCTGGACCCGGACACGACGATCGTGCGCGTGAATGCCTTCGGCACCCACGATTTCACCGAGGACGTCGAAGCGCTGCGCCGCACGGCATATCGTGTGGTCATGCTCGCTAAGACCGAGTCGGCGGACCAGCTGGACGGGCTGGCGACGCTGGACGGTGTGCAGGTGATCGCGCTGATCGAGACGCCGCTCGGCGCGGTGAACGTGAACGAGATCGCCGCGCACCCGCGCTGCACCGGCCTGATGTGGGGCGCGGAGGACCTGGTGGCCGCGATGGGCGGCCGGTCCAGCCGCTTCGCCGACGGTGCCTACCGGGACGTGCCGCGGCACGTGCGCTCGGCGACGGCGCTCGCGGCCGCGGCGCACGGCAAGCTCGCCCTGGATGCGGTGCACATCGACATCGCGGATACGGAAGGCCTCGCCGCGGAGGCGGAGGACGCGGTGGCCCTCGGCTACGCCGCCACCGTGTGCATCCACCCGTCGCAGGTCGCCGTGATCCGCGCGGCCTACCGCCCCACGGACGACGAGATCGACTGGGCCCGTGAGGTGCTCGAGGCGGAGTCCGGTAACAACGGCGTCTTCTCGGTGCGGGGTCGGATGATCGACGCGCCGCTGCTCGCCCAGGCCCGCGCGATCGTCGCCCGGGTGGACTGAAGATCGGTAGGAGTGAAGAGATGACCACCCCGTCCTACGACCGCGGCGAGGCCGCACCGGCGCTGCTCACCGCCACGATCGGCGCTCAGCTCGAGATGACCGCCGACCGGTTCGGCGAGCGCACCGCGCTCGTCGACGTACCGTCGGGCCGGCGCTGGACCTACGCGGAGCTGCTCGCCGACTCGCGCGCCTTTGCGGCCGGGCTGCTGCGGACCGGCATCCGGCGCGGCGACCGCGTGGGCGTGTGGGCGCCCAACACCCCGGAGTGGGTGATCGTGCAGTTCGGCACGGCGCTGGCCGGCGTGATCCTGGTGAACCTCAACCCGGCGTACCGGCAGCGCGAGCTCGAGTACGCGCTGAACCAGTCCGGCATCGTCGCGGTGTACACGATGACCGGGTTCAAGACGTCCGAGTACGCGGCGATGCTGGAGGCGGCGCGGCCCGAGGCCCCGTCGTTGCGCGACGTGGTGACCTTCGGCTCCCCGGAGTGGGACGCGTACCTGGTTCCGCCGTCCGACGACGAGCTGGGCGTGCTCGTGGACCTGGGCGACGAGCTGACCTCCGACGATGCCATAAACATCCAGTACACCTCCGGCACAACGGGATTCCCCAAGGGCGCCACGCTGACCCATGGCAACATCCTGAACAACGGCTACCTGGTGGGCGAGCTGCTGAACTACACCGAGCAGGACTCGATCTGCATTCCCGTGCCCTTCTACCACTGCTTCGGCATGGTGATGGGCAACCTCGCGGCCATCACCCACGGCGCCGCCATGGTGATCCCGGGGCCGGCGTTCGTGCCGCAGGACGCGCTGGCCGCGGTCGCCGCCGAGAAGTGCACCAGCCTCTACGGCGTGCCCACCATGTTCATCGCGGAGCTGGCCCTGGCCGACTTCGACTCCTACGACCTCTCCAGCCTGCGCACCGGCATCATGGCCGGCTCGCCGTGCCCGGAGGAGGTCATGCGCAAGGTGGTCGACCGGATGGGCATGACGGAGGTCTCCATCTGCTACGGCATGACGGAGACCTCGCCGGTCTCCACCCAGACCCGCGTCGACGACGCGCTGGAGCTGCGGGTGGGCACCGTCGGGCGGGTGGGACCGCACCTTCAGATCCAGGTGATCGACCCGCTCGACGGGACCGTGATGCCGCGCGGGGAGGTCGGGGAGCTGTGCACCCGAGGCTATTCCGTGATGAAGGGCTACTGGAACAACGAGGAGAAGACGGCCGAGGCGATCGACGCCGACAGCTGGATGCACACCGGCGACCTGGCGACGATGGACGATGCCGGCTACGTGCGGGTGACCGGCCGGATCAAGGACATGGTGATCCGCGGCGGCGAGAACATCTACCCGCGGGAGATCGAGGAGTTCCTCTACACCCACCCGGACATCCTGGACGCGCAGGTGATCGGCGTCCCGGACGAGAAGTACGGCGAGGAGCTCATGGCGTGGGTCCAGCTGCGTGAGGGCGTGGACTCGTTCACCGTGGAGGACCTGCGGGCCTTCGCCGAGGGGAAGATCGCGCGGCACAAGATCCCGCGGTACGTGCACGTGGTCTCGGAGTTCCCGATGACGGTGTCGGGCAAGATCCGTAAGGTGCAGATGCGCGAGGAGTCCGTGACGCTGCTCGGTCTGGAGGGGTGACCCGGTGCATTCGATCGATCGGTTCGCGGAGAGCGTCGGCCTCCCCACGGGGGATTACGACGCCGTGTACCAGTGGTCCGTCAGCGAGCCGGAGCTGTTCTGGGGCGCGGTGTGGGACTTCTTCGAGCTGGGGGAGCGTACGGGGCCGGTGCTGCGGGCGCGGGAGATGCCCGGCGCCCGCTGGTTCCCGGAGGTGGAGCTGAACTACGTGGACCGCGTGCTGCGGTTCGCGGATCAGCCCGGCGATGCGATCGTCGGTCTCTCGGACGACGGTGCGCGGGTGGCTATCCCGTGGTCGGAGCTGCCCGCTCGGGTCTCGGCGACGGCGGAGCTGCTGCGCTCGCTGGGGGTAGGGATCGGCGACACGGTGGCCGCCTATCTGCCGGACGAACCGTTCGCGGTGATCGCGTTCCTCGCCACCGCGTCGATCGGGGCGATCTGGTCCGGGTGCGGGCAGGACTACGCCCCGGAGGGCGCGGCCGGCCGGATGGCGCAGCTGGAGCCGACGGTGTTGTTCTCCCGCGACGGCTACCGGTTCGGTGACAAGCAGGTGGACAAGCGGGCCGATACCGCCGAACTGGCCGGGCTGCTGGGGGTTCCGTCCTCGCACGTGATCACCGAGCTGCCCGAACCCACGGACGTGACGCCGCCCCTGCGCCCGGTGCAGGTGCCGTTCGATCATCCGCTGTGGGTGCTGTTCTCCTCCGGCACCACCGGCAAGCCGAAGGGCATCGTGCACGGGCACGGCGGCATCGTGGTCGAGCACGTGAAGGTGCTGGGCCTGCACAACGAGATCGGGCCGGGCGACGTGTTCTTCTGGCACACGGCCCTGTCGTGGATGATGTGGAACTACCAGGTGGCGGGCCTGCTGGTGGGGGCGACGATCGTGACGTTCTCCGGGCATCCGCTGGCGCCGACGGCGGCCCGTCTGTGGCAGGTGTGCGAGGACGAGAAGGTCACCTTCTTCGGCACCAGCCCCGGCCAGCTGCAGGCCTCCCGGAAGGCGGGCCTGAACCCGGGGACGGAGCACGATCTGGTGCTGGGGACCATCGGCAGCACCGGATCGCCGCTCGCGCCGGACCTGTTCACCTGGGTCGACGAGCATGTGGCGCAGGGGCTTCCGGTGAGCTCCGTCTCCGGCGGCACCGATGTGTGCAGCGCCTTCTGCGGCGGCACGGCGTCCGTCCCGCACGTTCCGGGGGAGCTGACGGTGCGCTACCTCGGGTGCGCCCTGCAGGCGTGGGCCCCGGACCGGACGCCGTTGGTCGGCGAGGTCGGCGAGATGGTGATCACCATGCCGATGCCCTCGATGCCCGTCCGGTTCTGGAACGACCCGGGCGACGAGAAGTACCGGGCCGCGTACTTCGAGCACGAGTGGACGGACGGTATCGCGCCGAACGTGTGGCGCCACGGCGACTGGGTGGAGCTGACCGATCGCGGGTCGGTCACCATTCACGGGCGCAGCGATGCCACGTTGAACCGCAACGGGATCCGCATGGGCTCGGCCGACATCTACGAGGTGGTCGAGGCCATCGACGAGATCGCCGAGGCGATGGTGGTGGGCGTCGACGGCCCGGACGCGAAGTACTGGATGCCGCTGTTCCTCACCCTCGTCCCCGGCGCCGAACTGACGGACGAGCTGGTGCAGCGGATCCGGTCGGATGTGAAGACGCGGCTCTCGCCCCGGCACGTGCCCGACGAGGTGATCCTGGCGCCGGGCATCCCGCACACCAAGACCGGCAAGAAGCTGGAGATCCCCGTGACCGGCATGCTCGCCGGCCGGGAGGTGAACGTGGACCCCAAGTCCGTCGACGACCCGGAGCTGCTCGCCTGGTACGAGCAGCAGGGCCGCGATCACGCCTGGTGATCAGTTCTCGTCGGCGGCCTTGTTGATGAGGTACGCGGCCGCTCAGAGGTGACCGGAGGTGCACTGCCACACCTTGATCCGCGACCCCGGCAGCGAGAGTGCCCCGCGCTGGGCGACGCCGAGCGACCGGGCGGCGTAGCCGCGGTAGGTGGTGCGGTTCTCGGCGACGGCGCCGCAGCCGTTGGAGAACGAGGCGAGCACCTTGCAGCCGCGCCATCCGCAGGAGTTGAGAGCGGCACGCTCGGCGGCTGCGCGGGAGGGGTAATCCCACGACCGGCCCGTTGCGCCGTTGCCGGCGACGGCGATGGCACCGAAGTTGACGGCTGCGTTGGCCGCGGGTGCGGCGGCGATCTGGATGCCGCCGGCGACACTCGCGGTGGCGACCGCGGCGATGAGCGCCTTCTTCGACAGGGTCTTCATGATGGTTCCTCTTCGTAGGGTGGAGCGACGGGGGAGCGGAGCCCGCTAGCGCGGGGAGTCCTGGCTATCGGTGGGCTTGGGGCCCGACGGGGCGGCTTCGACGGACGGCTTGGTGACGGTGACCTTCTTGCCCCAGTCGGAGAAGGTGAGAGTGATGGTTCCCTCGGTGGAGGGCTTCACCTCGATCCGGACGAGCTGCTTGTCGCCGGAGCTCTGGATCCACGCGGTGACGGGAACGGGGACGCTCTTCTCCGGGTCGACGCGCGAGCCGGAGATCGCCGCGATCTCGGTGGCCGGCACCGTGCCCGTGACCTTGGTGGTCTCCTGGCCCTCGATCGTCTCGCTGCCGGCAGCCTTGACGCCGGTCATCGTGGCGAGCACGTTCGGGATGCCCTTCTCGGGGTCGAACAGCGCGGAGACGTCGTAGATGGAAGCCCCGTCGCCGTAGTCGGTGTAGTTGGCGCCGAGGAGAGCGGCGTACATGGTTCCGTCGGTGTAGACGAACCTGCTCTCGGACGTGCCGCCGAGGTCGATGGTCGCGGTGCCGGTGGCCTGCGTCGTCGGCTTGACCTGGAGGTCACCGTCGATCTTGGTGATCGGCATGTTGGGCACCTTGCCCTGCACGCCCACCACGAAGTGCAGGCTCGTGACGTTCTTGGCGGCCTCGGCCGCGGACTTGAGGAGCGCGGGCGCGTCGACGTCGGAGGCGCCGGCGGAAGCAGCGGCCGTGGTCTGCGAGCCGTTCGACGACGAACCCTTATCGGCGCAGCCCGTCAACGCGACCGTGAGGGCGATCGCGGCCGAGGCGGCGGCGAGGGCGGGGCGGGGCGACTTCATTGCGGGAGTTCTCCTTCGTGTGGACTGGGTAGACCATCCTTGACGGCGCTTAACCTACGCTTGCCGTCCCCTGAATCCGGTCGTACCGGGCAGGGTCGGCGCCGCGACCGGCAAAACTTACCGACGGGTAGGTTGGCAGGTCTGATAACCGCAGGTCAAGTGAGATAGGTCATGGAACAAGGGTCGGCGCCCGGGCGGATTCGCGGAGGCATAGAGTCGACTCCGGACCCGTGAAGAATGCGGGTGGACCGAGTAACCAGACAGATGGTGAGCTGATGGATCTCTTCGAATACCAAGCGAAGGAACTGTTCGTCAAGCACGGCGTGCCTACCTCGGCGGGCCGTGTCACGGACAATGTCGCCGACGCCCGCGCGATCGCCGAGGAAATCGGCAAGCCCGTGATGGTCAAGGCTCAGGTCAAGGTGGGTGGCCGCGGCAAGGCCGGCGGCGTGAAGTACTCCGCCGACGCCGATGCGGCGCAGGCCAACGCCGAGGCGATCCTGGGCCTGGACATCAAGGGTCACGTCGTCAAGAAGCTGCTGGTCGCCGAGGCGAGCGACATCGCCGAGGAGTACTACATCTCCTTCCTGCTCGATCGCGCGAACCGCACCTACCTGGCCATGTGCTCGGTCGAGGGCGGCGTGGAGATCGAGGTCACCGCCGAGGAGAACCCCGACGCGCTGGCGAAGATCCCCGTCGACGCCACCAAGGGCGTCGACCTCGCGTTCGCGCGCGAGATCGCCGAGGCCGGCAAGCTGCCCGCCGAGGTGCTCGACGCCGCGGCCGTCACCATTGCGAAGCTCTGGGAGGTGTTCGTCGGCGAGGACGCCACCCTGGTGGAGGTGAACCCGCTCGTCCGCACCCCTGACGATCAGATCCTCGCCCTCGACGGCAAGGTCAGCCTCGACGACAACGCCGAGTTCCGGCACGAGGATCACGCGGCCTTCGCCGACGCCGGGTCGACCGACCCGCTCGAGCTCAAGGCCAAGGAGAACGACCTCAACTACGTCAAGCTCGACGGCCAGGTCGGCATCATCGGCAACGGCGCGGGCCTGGTCATGTCGACCCTCGACGTGGTCGCCTACGCCGGCGAGAACCACGGCGGCGTCAAGCCCGCCAACTTCCTCGACATCGGCGGTGGCGCCTCGGCCGAGGTCATGGCCGCCGGACTCGACGTCATCCTCGGCGACGATCAGGTCAAGAGCGTGTTCGTCAACGTCTTCGGCGGCATCACCGCGTGCGACGCGGTGGCCAACGGCATCGTCGGCGCGCTGAACACCCTGGGCGACACGGCATCCAAGCCGCTCGTCGTGCGTCTCGACGGCAACAAGGTCGAGGAGGGCCGGGCGATCCTGGCCGCCGCGAACCACCCGCTGGTGACGCTCGCGCAGACCATGGACGAAGGCGCCGACCGTGCTGCCGCGCTAGCGGCTGCGCCTGCCGCTTCCGCCGCCGACCCGCAGAGCAAGTAAGGGAGACAACAGAAAAATGGCTATCTTCCTGACCAAGGACAACAAGGTCATCGTCCAGGGCATCACCGGCGGCGAGGGCACCAAGCACACCGCCCTCATGCTCAAGGCCGGCACCAACGTGGTCGGCGGCGTCAACGCCCGCAAGGCCGGCACCACGGTCAAGCACGCCGATTCCGGCGGCAACGAGATCGAGCTGCCCGTCTTCGGTTCCGTGGCCGAGGCCATCGAGAAGACCGGCGCGGACACCTCCATCGCGTTCGTGCCGCCCGCCTTCTCCAAGGACGCGATCGTCGAGGCGATCGACGCGGAGATCCCGCTGCTCGTGGTGATCACCGAGGGCATCCCGGTGCAGGACTCCGCGTACGCGTGGGCCTACAACGTGGACAAGGGCAATAAGACCCGCATCATCGGCCCGAACTGCCCCGGCATCATCACCCCGGGTGAGGCCCTCGTCGGCATCACCCCGGCCAACATCACCGGCACCGGCCCCGTCGGCCTGGTGTCGAAGTCGGGCACGCTGACCTACCAGATGATGTACGAGCTGCGCGATTTCGGCTTCTCCACCGCCATCGGCATCGGCGGCGACCCGGTGATCGGCACCACGCACATCGACGCCATCGAGGCCTTCGAGAAGGACCCCGAGACCAAGATCATCGTGATGATCGGCGAGATCGGCGGCGACGCCGAGGAGCGCGCCGCGGCGTACATCAAGGAGAACGTCACCAAGCCCGTCGTGGGTTACGTGGCCGGCTTCACCGCCCCCGAGGGAAAGACCATGGGCCACGCCGGCGCCATCGTCTCCGGCTCCTCGGGTACGGCCGCCGCGAAGAAGGAGGCCCTCGAGGCCGCCGGCGTCAAGGTGGGCAAGACCCCGTCCGAGACCGCCGCTCTCGCCCGCGAGATCCTGAAGTCGCTGTAACAGCAGCGCATTCGGTCCACCGCCCCGTCCCCCTCGCCGGGAGGCGGGGCGGTGCCGTTTCCGGGGGCGACGGTGCCGCAGGCCGGCGTGCGGGCGGGCGCCTCCGGCGCCCCGGCCGGCAGCTCGACCCGGCGGAACACCAGGTACAGCACCAGCGCCGCCGCCGCGAGCCCGGCGCCGAGGAGGCAGCACCCGGCCCACCCCGCCGCCGGCCACAGGGCGGCCGTCGCCGCGGAACCCAGTGTGCCGCCGAGGAAGAACGTGCCCATGAACACCGCGTTGATCCGCCCGCGGGCCTCCGGCCGCAGCGCGTAGATCACCGCCTGCGAGGAGTTCAGCACCGACTGCTGCCCGATGCCCAGGAGCAGCAGCCCGGCGATCAGCGCGGTCAGCCCGCCGCCGCTCGCGAGCAGCATCACCGACCAGGCGACGGGCTGCGCGGCCAGCCCCACCACCGTGAGCAGCGTGCCGTGCCCGCGGTCCACGATGCGGCCGATCACCGGACCCGAGAGGGCCCCCACGGCGCCGAGCAGCCCGATCGCGCCGATCGGCGTGGGCGCCCAACCGAATCCGGGCCCGGCGAGCAGGAACGTCACCGCGGCGCCCTGCACCACGAACGAGGCGAGCGTGAGCGCCGCGATCACCGAGCGCAGCCGCAGCGCGGGGAACTCGCGGACCAGGCCGATCATCGAGACCAGCAGGCCCCGGTACCGCGCGGCGGTGAGGCCGGGCCGGCCCGGATCGCTGCGCGGCATCGTGCGCGCGAGCCCGGCCGCCGCCGCGATCAGCGCCGCCGCCAGCACGAAGTACGGTGTGCGCCAGCCGAACGCGTCGGTGAGCAGGCCGGAGAGGAACCGGCTGAGCAGGCCGCCCAGGATCACCCCGCTCATCACCACCCCGACGGCGTGCGCCTGCTCCCGCGGCCCCGCCAGCTCGGCCGCGTACGGCACGATCACCTGCGCCCCCACCGCGGTGACCGCCGCCAGCGCGGACGCGGTGAGGAGCACCCCGCCCGTCGGCGCCGCCCCCGCCACCACCAGCGCCGCCGCGGTCAGCGCCAGCAGGGTCAGCGACAGCGGCCGCCGGCGCACCACGTCCGACACGGGGACCAGGAACAGCAGCCCCGCCGCGTACCCGGCCTGCGCCACCGTGACCAGCAGCCCCGTCGTGGTCTCCGACAGCCCGAACCGCTCGCCCAGCAGGTCGAGGATCGGATACGCCACGTACAGGCTCGCTGCTGAGAGCCCGGTGGCGATCGCCATCAGGCGCAGCAGGCCGGGGGAGGCGGTCGCGGGACGGCTCGGCGTGGTCATGGTCCCCAGTGTGACCCCGCAGGGCATGATGAGTACAACGCATGGTTTCGATCGAATGATCGTCCAGGGAGATGATGATGGAGCTGCAGCAACTGCGGTACGTGATCGCGGTGGCGGAGACGCTGAACTTCACGCGCGCCGCCGAGCGCTGCCACGTGGTGCAGTCCGCGCTCAGCCACCGGGTCGCCGCCCTGGAGAAGGAACTCGGCGCCCGCCTGTTCGACCGCACCAACCGCTCCGTCCGGCTGACCGTCGCAGGGGAGGCCTTCCTCCCGCAGGCGCGGGCGGCGCTCGCCGCCACCGAACGCGCCGCCGACGAGGTGGCCGCGACCCTCGGCGGCGTCCGGGGCGCCGTCACCATCGGCATGATCCCCACCTTCACGGCGTTCGACGTGGTCGCCGTCCTCCGCTCCTACCGCGCCGCCCACCCCGGCGCGACGGTCCGCCTCCGCAGCGGCCCCAGCGAGAGCCTCCTCGAGGGGGTGCGTACGGGCACCGTCGATCTCGCGCTGCTCGGCGTGCCCGACGGGTTCTCCACCGCGGGCGTCACGGCCCGCCGACTCGCCGTCGACCACCTCGTGCTGGTGGTGCCGGAGGCGGACCGGGTCGACGGTCCGCTCACCCTCGCGCAGGCCGCCCGCCGCCCGTTCGCGGACTACCCCGCCGGCGGCGCCGGTCGCGCCGAGACCGACCTGGCCTTCGACCGGGCCGGGGTCCGGCGCACCGTCGCCTTCGAGGTGGACCGGTCCGAGACCATGCTCGAGCTGATCGGCGCGGGCCTGTGCGTCGGGACCGCCGCCCGCGAGACGGTGCCGGGCGGTGCCGGCCTCGCCGTCGTGCCCCTCGTCGACGGGCCGACCCGCTCACAACTGCTGGTGCACGCCAAGCTCCTCAGCCCCGCGGCGCGGGCGTTCCTGGAGATCGTGGACCATCACATTTCCGTGAGCTGAATCGAGTTGACGTCGGACTCCGTGTATAGGGTGGTGGCGTACTGGCTCCGCGGGAGCCGCGTCGACCTTCGGGGAGAAGAACATGACCTACTCAGGTGGAGGGTACGGACAGCAGCCCGGCCAGGGGGGCTACGGGCAGCCGGATTACTCGCAGCAGGGCTACGGCCAGCAGGGCCAGCAGGGCTACGGCCAGCCGGCCCAGCAGGGCGGCTACGGTCAGCCGGCGCAGCAGGGCTACGGGCAGCCGGCCCAGCAGGGCGGATACGGTCAGCCCGCGCAGCAGCCCGACTACTCCCAACAGGGCTACGGCCAGCAGGGATACGGCCAGCCCGCGCAGCAGGGATACGGGCAGCAGGGATACGGCCAGCAGGGGTACGGCCAGCAGGGATACGGGCAGCAGGGGTACGGCCAGCAGGGCTACCCGCAGGCTCCCGCCACCCCGTCCAAGCCGCTGGACCTCGCGCTGGTGCTGTCCATCGCCACCGCCGCGCTGGGCGTGATCACCTTCCTCCTGGGCTTCTTGAGCTTCGTGAGCGTTCCGTCCATCGTCACGCCGCTCGGCACCACTGAGGGCGGCGATGCCAACGGCTTCCAGCACGTCTCGCTGCCGGCTCTCCTGCTGGCTCTTGCCGCGGGCGTGGCCGCCGGCCTCAGCCTGATCTCGAAGGGATCGACCGGTCGCACGCCGGCCGCAGCGCTCGCCGTTGCCTCGTTCATCACCCTGCTGTTCGGCACCTTCGTGTGGAGTCACCAGGCCTACGGCTACTGGATCGCGCTCTTCTTCTCGCTGCTGACCGCGGCCGCCGCGGTCGTGTTGGTGCTCGTCGACGCGGGCATCGTGAAGAACCCGGCCGCCGTCGCGGCCGAGGCGGAGAGCGCCTCCACCGACGCCTCCGCGTCCACCACCGCCACCGACTCGTCGGCGTCGAACCCCGCGATCTCCGCGGCCTCGAACCCGGCTGTGCCCGCGGCCGGGCAGCAGGAGCAGCAGGCCCCGCAGTCGCAGTCCCAGTCGCAGTGGCCCTCGTACGGCGGCCACCAGGCGCCCGCCGGCTCCGGCTACCAGGTCCCGTCGACCTCGACCTCGACCTCGACCCCGTCCAGCCCGGGCACCCCGGGCGCCGCGCCGGCCACCACGGGCTTACAGGCGCCGGGCGCACCGTCGACCCCGGGCGCGTCGACCTCCGGCGCCTCGGCCTCGGGTGATGAGGTGACCACCGCCTTCGGCCAGGCCTCCACCTCGGCCACTCAGGCCTTCGGCACCCCGGCCACCCCGCAGCACGGCTCGCACTCGGCCGAGGACGAGAACAAGCCGCAGGGCCAGTAACCCCCGTCGGCGGCGCGCCTGAGCCACTCGCGGCCACTGCGATGACACAGTGGATGCGATGACTGATTCAGCGCGTGCCGCCGGGCCGGGCCCGAGCGAGACCCGGCCGCTGTTCGTGATGGCCTTCGGGCCGTCGCTCGTGACCCTCGCGACCACGCTCGTGGTGTCCGCGCTGGTCCTCGTCACCACCTCGACGGGCTGGGGCGCGATCGTGCCCACCGTCGCCGGGCTGTGGCTGGCCGCGCACCAGGTGCCGGTCAGCATCAGCGACATCACCCTCGGCGTGCTGCCCCTGGTCCCCACGATCGCGCTGGTCGTGGGCGTGGCCCGGGCCGCGCGCCGCGCCGGCGGCGACGGCCGCCCGCTCACCGAACTCCGCTCCGTGCTGCTGTGCGCCATCGCTGGACCGGCCCTGTTCACCGCCATCTCGCTGGCCGTCGTCAACGACGCCGCCGGGCGGTACACCATCGGCACGCCGCCGCCGCTCACCGCCTTCCTCGCCACCGTCGCGGTGCATCTGCTGGCCGCCGTCATCGGCCTCGCCCCCGCCTACTGGCGCGACGCCGCCCGATTCCTGCACATCCCCGGCTGGGTCGACGACTGCGCCCGCCTCGCCGGCCGCGCGCTGCTGGCCTTCGGCGTCGCGGGCCTCGTCATCGTCGTGGTCCGCCTCGCGATCCGCTGGGAGACCGCCTACGAGCTGGTCCGCGCCGGCAACGACGGGATCGGCATGTTCTCCCTCGTCGTCCTCTCCCTGCTCTACCTGCCCAACGTGGTGGTCGCCGCTGCGGCGCTGCCGCTGGGCGCGTCCGTCGACCTCGGGCCCCTCTCGACCAGCCTGTTCTCGACCGTCCCCGGCCGCGGCCCCGGCGTGCCGATCCTCGCCGTGCTGCCCCAGGGCCCGTCGCCCTGGTACCTGCTGCCGCTGCTCGCCGTCCCCGCCTACGTCGCGATCGGAGTGGGTCGACGGTGCGCCGCCCGCTCCCTGGACCTCGGGCCGACGGTGACCGCCGTCGCCGTGACCGCCCTGCTCACCGCGGCGGGCGCCACCGTCGCGGAGTTCCTAGCCGGCGGCGAGCTCGGCGGGTTCGGCCGCGCGGGCGCCGACCTGCCGCAGGTGTTCGGCTTCACCTTCGCCTGGATCGCCCTGGTCGGGATGCTCGCCGCGCTGGTCCTGCAGCAGGCGGGGGAGTCCCGCGCCGTGCGCGCCGCGCGCCGGGCGCAGGAGGAGGCACCGTCGGGCTACACCACGTACGCCGACGAGGCGGACGCGATCGACGACGGCGACACCGTGGAGATCACACCCGCCGACCGCGCGGACCACGAGGACGGCGAGGCCGGCGAACCGGACGAGGCGGCGGACACCGGCGACTTCGACGCCGTCGCCGAGCAGCCCACCGAGGAGGTGCGGCCCGTGTCCCGGCAGGCGGTGCGTCCCGCCGCGAACAAGCGTGAGCGCGACATAGCGGACATCGAGGAGCTCGACAGCTACACCTTCGGGCAGTAGCCCGAAGGCCCGGCGCTAGGCTGATGCCGAACGCCCCTTCCGTAGAAAGAGTGCATCCTGACCACGCCCAGCCCCACGGTCGTGCCGCCGTGCGCGCCAGCCCGGATCGTCGTGCTGGCGTCCGGCACCGGATCGCTGCTCGAGGCCCTGCTCGCGGCGGCGTCGCAGCCCGGGTATCCCGGCGCGGTGGTCGGCGTCGTCACGGACCGGGAGTGTCGCGCGCTCGAGGTCGCCGCGGCCGCCGCCGTGCCGGGCGCGGAGGTGCCGCTGCGGGCCTACGCCGACCGCGCCGAATGGGACGCCGCCCTCACCGCCGCCGTCGCCGAGCTGGAGCCGCACCTCGTGGTCGCGGCCGGCTTCATGAAGATCCTCGGACCCGCCTTCCTCGCCGCGTTCGGCGGCCGCGTGCTCAACGCGCACCCGGCGCTGCTGCCCGCGTTCCCGGGCGCGCACGCGGTTCCCGAGGCGCTGCGCCACGGGGTCAAGATCACCGGGTCCACGGTCCACCTCGTGGACGCGGGACTCGACACCGGGCCGATCCTCGCGCAGGAGGCGGTCGCGGTGCGGGCGGGGGACACCGAGGAGACCCTGCACGAACGGATCAAGGTCGTAGAGCGCCGGCTTCTCACCGAGGTCGTCGCCGCAGTCGCCCGGCAGGGCTACAGCACGGACGGACGAAAGGCCACCATTTCATGAGCAGCAACATCCCGATCAAGCGCGCGCTGATCAGCGTGTACGACAAGTCGGGCCTGGTGGAGCTGGCCACCGGGCTGGCCCAGGCGGGGGTCGAGATCGTCTCGACCGGGTCGACCGCGCGGACCATCGCCGATGCCGGGGTGGCCGTGACCCGCGTCGAGGACGTCACCGGGTTCCCCGAGTGCCTCGACGGCCGGGTCAAGACGCTGCATCCGAAGATCCACGCCGGGATCCTCGCCGATACCCGCCTGCCCGAGCATCTCGAGCAGCTGCGCGAGCTGGACGTGAAGAAGTTCGAGCTGGTGGTGGTGAACCTGTACCCGTTCACCGAGACCGTCGCCTCCGGTGCCTCGGAGGACGAGTGCGTGGAGCAGATCGACATCGGCGGACCGTCGATGGTGCGGGCCGCCGCCAAGAACCACCCGTCGGTGGCGGTGGTCGTCTCGCCCGACGACTACGGCTCCGTGATCGACTCGGCGCGGCTGGGATTCTCGCTGGAGCAGCGGAAGGCGTTCGCGGCGAAGGCGTTCCGGCACACCGCCGACTACGACGTGGCCGTGGCCTCCTACATGACGAACGTGGTGGCGCCGGAGGACTCGGACTCCGGCCGCCGGTTCCCCTCGTGGATGGGCGGCACTTGGACCCGTGAGGCCGTGCTGCGCTACGGCGAGAACCCGCACCAGGGCGCGGCGCTGTACGTGGGCGGTGCCGAGTCCGGGCTCGCGCAGGCGCAGCAGCTGCACGGCAAGGAGATGAGCTACAACAACTACACCGACGGCGACGCGGCCTGGCGTGCGGCGCACGACTTCAACGAGCCCGCGGTCGCCGTGGTCAAGCACGCGAACCCCTGCGGCATCGCGATCGGCAAGGACGTGGCGCAGGCGCACCGGAAGGCGCACGCGTGCGATCCGGTCTCCGCGTACGGCGGCGTGATCGCCGCGAACCGCGAGGTCAGCCTGGAGATGGCGGAGCAGGTCTCCGAGATCTTCACCGAGGTGATCATCGCGCCCTCCTACGCCGATGGCGCGCTCGCGGTGCTGCAACGCAAGAAGAACATCCGCGTGCTGCTCGCCGAGCCGCCGGTGCTGAGCACGGAGATCAAGCAGATCACCGGCGGGCTGCTGGTGCAGGACTCCGACGCGATCGACGCCGAGGGCGACGACCCCGCCACCTGGACGCTGGCCGCGGGCGAGCCCGCGGACGAGGCCACCCTGGCCGATCTCGAGTTCGCCTGGCGCGCCTGCCGCGCCGTGAAGTCGAACGCGATCCTGCTGGCCTCGCGCGGTGCGTCCGTGGGTGTGGGCATGGGGCAGGTGAACCGCGTCGACTCCGCGCAGCTCGCCGTGACCCGTGCCGGCGACCGCGTGCTGGGCTCGGTGGCGGCGTCCGACGCCTACTTCCCGTTCCCCGACGGCCCGCAGATCCTCATCGACGCCGGCGTCAAGGCGATCGTGCAGCCGGGCGGCTCCATCCGCGACAAGGAGGTCGTCCAGGCGGCCGCCGAGGCCGGGGTCACCATGTACTTCACCGGGACGCGGCACTTCTTCCACTGACCCGCCCGGCGCTGCCGCCGCCCCGCGGGACTGCCTACGGTGTCGCCGTAGCGGCCGAAGAACGCGCGGTTCGCAACGTGACTGCGAGTGCGGTCGGTTTCCTGCGGTATCCGTCGGAAACCGACCGCACTCGCGGGCGCGGGAACCCGGCGGCGGGCCGGTGCGTCCAATTGATGTGTGGAGTGATGCGGCGGACGTGTTCGCGGAACACGACGGGGTGGCGACGCTCGCGCAGCTCCGCGCCGCCGGTGTCACGGAGCGGATGATCCGCTGCAGGGTCGCATCGAAGGAACTGCACCGCGTGGGCAGCGGAATCTACCGCTCGGCACTGCACCCGCACTCCGACGGGGCGGGCATCCGTATCCCGGTCCTGATCGCCGGCGGCGCCGCGGACCGGTGGACGGCCCTGTGCTGGCACGGCCTCACCGAGAATGTGCCCGGGACGATCACTGCGACGGTCCCGGCGGGCCGCCGCGTGCGCCAGGCCACCGGCTACGCGCTCGACACCCGCCGCCGGGACCTCGACCCACTCGACCTGGCCGTGGTCGACGGGCTCGCGGTGACCACGGCACCGCTCACCGTGCTCGAGGTGTGCAGCGCCCGGGAGATGGACCGCGCGCTGCAGGTCGGCGCGGTCGCGGTGGACGGCATGGCGGCCGCACTCGAACGCAATCCCAGGGCCCGCGGAATGCGGGAGGCCCGGCAGATCTTCGATGTGGCCTGCGGCGATACCGAATCCGAGGCGGAACGCCTGTTCGCCGAGCTGTTGACCCTGCACGGCATCACCGGGTGGGTTCCCCAGCTGCCGTTCCGCGGCTACGCCGTCGACTTCGCGTTCCCGGAGAGCAGGCTGGCGGTGGAGATCAACGGCTGGGCGTTCCACCGCACGCAGAAGCGGTGGATGAGCGACCAGAACAAGTCGAACGCGCTGACCGCGGCCGGGTGGTCGGTGCTGAACTACACGTGGCACCACCTGACCGAGGATCCGGAGGCGGTCATCACCGAGATCGCCGAGGTGATCGGCGGTCTCGCGGCGTGAGTGCGGTCGGTCACCTGCGGTATCGGTCGGAAACCGACCGCACTCGGCGGCGGATGCCTCTCCGCGGGGCGGCCCCACCACGTAGCCTGGCCCCATGTCGGACACCGCAGCCCTCGCCCGTCGCGCGTACGAGACCGTCGAACCGTTCCACATCGTCGCCTACTTCAACCCCGGCCTCGGGGACGCACTCGGCGACCTCGGCATCGACGCCCAGGCGTTCTACGTGGGCGCCCGCGCCGCGCCGGTCGGTGAGGCCCGCGCCGCCGTGATCACCGCCGCGTTCTACAACTTCGCGCCCGGCGTGATCGAGAAGTCCTGGGCCACCGCGCTCGATGCGGGGCTCGCGGAGATCGACGAACGCCGCTACGTGATGCTCGGCGAGCAGTACCGCACCATCCTGGCCGGCATCGACCCGGGCGAGATCGCCGCCCTCGCAACCGAGTTCGGACAACTGAGCGCGGACCTGCCGCTCGCCGGACGCACCCTCGCCTCCGCGTGGGCCGCCAGCGAGGTGCCCGAGGAGCCGGTGCTCGCACTGTGGCGCAACGTGGCCGTCCTGCGCGAGTGGCGCGGCGACAACCACCTCGCCGAGCTCGTCCGGCACGGACTCTCCGGGATCGAGGCGGGCGTGTTCCACGAGGCGGACCTCCCCGATCCGGACGTGCGCCGCCGGGTCATGGGGCGCCGCTTCTTCCGCATCACCCGCGGTTGGAGCGAGGAGCAGTGGGGCGAGGCCGTCGCCCGGCTCGCCGCGCGGGGCCTCGTCGAGGGCGAGCCGGAGTCGCACCGCCTCACCGCGGAGGGGATGGCCCTCTACGACGAGATCGAGGCCGGCACCGACGCCGTCAGCGCCGCCGCGTTCGGCGACGCGGCCGCCGGCCTGATCGACCGGATGCGGCCGATCAGCAAGGCCGTGATCGACGCCGGCGTCCTTCCCGGGACGAAGGCGAAGTAGCGGATATTCCCGGTTTCGCTGCGGGCGTACTCACTACGGCAACCGCGGCGATGCGGCGTAGCGTGGACGACGTGACCGACGCACGCTCGCACGCCCCCTCCGAACTGCCCGCCGATCTGCCCGCCACGCTCGGCGAACTGCGGGCCTCCGGCCACGTGTACCGGGGGATCAAGGACGAACTCCGCGCCAACCTGCTGGCCGCCCTGCGCGCCGATACCGACCCCTGGGAGGGCATCCAGGGCTTCGGCGACACGGTGATCCCGCAGCTCGAACGCGCGATCCTCGCGGGGCACGACGTGGTGCTGCTCGGCGAGCGCGGCCAGGGCAAGACCCGGCTGATCCGCACCATCGTGGGCCTGCTCGACGAGTGGACCCCCGTGATCGACGGTGCCGAGCTCGGCGAGCACCCGTACCACCCGATCACCCCCGCCTCGATCCGCCGCGCGCAGGAACTGGGCGACGAGCTGCCCGTCGCGTGGCGGCACCGCGACGAGCGCTACTCGGAGAAGCTGGCCACCCCGGACACCTCCGTGGGCGATCTGGTGGGCGACGTGGATCCGGTCAAGGTGGCGCAGGGCCGCAGCCTGGGCGATCCCGAGACCATCCACTTCGGCCTGATCCCGCGGGCGCACCGCGGCATCGTCGCCGTCAACGAGCTGCCCGACCTCGCCGAGCGCATCCAGGTGGCGATGCTCAACGTGATGGAGGAGCGCGACATCCAGGTGCGCGGCTACACGCTGCGGCTGCCGCTGGACGTGCTGCTCCTCGCGTCCGCGAACCCGGAGGACTACACCAACCGCGGCCGCATCATCACCCCGCTCAAGGACCGGTTCGGCGCCGAGATCCGCACGCACTACCCGCTGGACCTCGAGGACGAGGTCGCGGTGATCGAGCAGGAGGCGGACGTGGTGGCCTCCGTCCCGCAGTACCTCACCGAGGTGCTGGCCCGGTTCACCCGCGAGCTGCGCGAATCGCCCGCCGTGGACCAGCGTTCCGGCGTCTCCGCCCGGTTCGCCATCGCGGCGCAGGAGACGATCGCCGCGGCGGCCCTGCACCGCGCGGCCGTGGGCGGCGAGGAGCTGGCGGTGGCGCGCCCCGTGGACCTGCTGACGGTGCCGGACGTGCTGCGCGGCAAGGTGGAGTTCGAGGCCGGCGAGGAGGGGCGCGAGATCGCGACCCTGGTGCACCTGCTGCGCCGCGCGACCGCCGAGACGATCGGCGAGTACCTGCTGGGCGTCGACCTGGGGCCGCTGGTGGAGGCGATCGAGGCCGGCGGCCCGATCGTCACCGGCGACGACGTGACCGCTGCCGCGCTGCTGGAGAACCTGCCCGAGGTGCCGGTGCTCGCGGAGGTGTATCGCAGGCTGGACGCCGAGGCCCCCGGCGAGCGCGCCGCCGCGGCCGAATTCGCGCTGGAGGGACTGTATCTCGCGCGGCGCATCGGCAAGGAGTCCGACGACGACGGCCAGACGGTCTATGGCTGATCGAGCCCGGCGCGGCGACGGCACGCGGCGGCGGCACCTCGCCCGGTACCGCCGCTACACCGGCGGGCCCGACCCCCTGGCGCCGCCAGTGGACCTGCGGGACGCGCTGGACGAGATCGGCCGCGACGTGATGAGCGGCGTCTCCCCGCGCCGAGCTCTGCAGGAGTACCTGCGCCGCGGCAGCGAGAACCGGCGCGGACTGGACCGGCTCGCCGAGCTCGCCAACCGCCGCAGGCAGGAACTGTTGCAGCAGAGCAATCTCGGCAAGACGTTCGAGGACATCCGCAAGCTGCTCGACGATGCCGTGCTCGCCGAGCGCAAGGAGCTCGCGCGGGCCCTGGACGACGATGCCCGGTTCGCCGAGATGCGCATCGAGAACCTGCCGCCGTCGGCGGCGCAGGCGGTGCGCGAACTGGGCGACTACCCGTGGCGCTCGCCGGAGGCCGCGCAGAAGTTCGAGCAGATCCGCGACCTGCTGGGCCGCGAACTCCTCGACCAGCAGTTCGCCGGGATCAAGCAGGCGCTGGAGAACGCGACCGACGAGGACCGCGCGCAGATCCAGAAGATGCTCGACGACCTGAACACCCTGCTGGACAAGCACAACGCGGGCACCGCCACCCAGGAGGACTTCGAGGAGTTCATGGCCGAGCACGGCCAGTACTTCCCGGAGAATCCGCGCACCATCGACGAGCTCATCGACGCCCTCGCCCAGCGGTCGGCCGCGGCGCAGCGCCTGTACAACAGCCTCACCCCCGAGCAGCGGGCCGAGCTGGAGGAACTGTCGCAGGCCGCGTTCGGGTCGCCGCAGCTCTCGCAGGCGCTGAGCGATCTCACCGGCAAGCTGATGGACGCGCGCCCGGGCGAGGACTGGTACGGCAGTCAGGAGTTCGAGGGCGAGCAGGGCATGGGCCTCGGCGACGCCACGCAGGCGATGCAGGACATCGCGGACCTGGAATCCCTCGCCGAGCAGCTGAGCCAGCAGCACAACGGCGCCTCGCTGGACGACATCGACCTCGAGGCGCTGCAGCGGCAGCTCGGCGACGAGGCGGTCGCGGACGCGCGGACCCTCGCCGAGCTGGAGAAGGCGCTGCAGGATCAGGGCTACTTCGCCCGCGACCCCGACGGGGCACTGCGCCTGTCGCCCAAGGCGATCCGGCAGCTGGGGCAGTCGATCCTGCGGAACGTCGCGCACCGTCTGACCTCGCGGGGCGGGGAGCGGAACACCGCCCGCGCCGGGGCGACGGGCGAGACGACCGGCGCGAGCCGGGAGTGGCGGTTCGGCGATACCGAGCCGTGGGACGCGACCCGCACCGTGCTCAACGGCGTCCTGCGGCAGGCCGGCGAGGGGATCTCCGGGCCGGTGACGTTGGACGCCAAGGACATCGAGGTCGCGGAGACGGAGGCGCGCAGCCGGGCCGCAGTCGCACTGCTGGTGGACACCAGCTTCTCCATGGTGATGGAGGGCCGGTGGCTGCCGATGAAGCGCACGGCTCTGGCTCTGCACCAACTGATCTCGACCCGCTTCCGCGGTGATGACCTGACGCTCATCGGGTTCGGGCGGTACGCCCGCACGTTGAGCGTGGGGGAGCTGACGGGCCTGGACGGCGCCTACGAGCAGGGCACCAACCTACATCACGCGCTGGCGTTGGCGCAGCAGCATTTCCGCGCGCACCCGAACGCGCAGCCCGTGCTGCTGGTGGTCACCGACGGCGAGCCGACGGCGCACCTGGAGCGGAACGGCGAGCCGTTCTTCGACTACCCGCCGCACCCGCGGACCGTCGCGATGACGGTGCGCGGCCTGGACGCCGTCGCCGCCCAGGGGGCGCAGATCACCGTCTTCCAGCTGGGCGACGATCCCGGCCTCACCCGCTTCCTCACCGCCGTGGTCCGGCGGGTGGGCGGCCGCCTGGTCTCGCCCGATCTGGACGGGCTCGGGGCCGCCGTGGTCGGCGACTACCTGGGTACCCGCACGCGCCGCTGAGCGACTACTTGATCTTCACCTCCACGCCGCCCCAGAACGCGACGCCCTTCACGGTGATCCGGGGCCCGGTGGGGTCACCCGTCTGCGGGTTCTTGTGCTCGAAGGCGCCCATCACGCCCACGCCCGCGACGTGCACTCCTGCCCCGCGCGGCAGGATGATCGAGATGCCGCCCATCACCGCGTAGGCGTTCAGGGTCACGTCGCCCACGAGGAACGTCGCCTCCCGCAGGTCCAGGTGCACGCCGCCCCAGAACGCGATCGCCGTATGCTCCGCGCCCACCGCGACGGGCCCGCGCACCTTCGTCTCGGACATCACCGCCCACTTGGTGTCGCCCATGCGCGGCGCGCCGGCCGGGGCGGTCGACGGTGCGCGGTACGCGGGGGCGGCCATCGCCGCCGGGCCCTGCACGGCGGGCAGGTCCTCGACGAGGCGATCGAGGTCGGCGAAGGTGCGGGCCTGCACCGCGTTCCGGCTGCGTTCCTCGTACTCGGGGAGGGTGATCTGGCCGAGGCCGAGCGCGTCGGAGAGCATCTCCACCACCCGGTTCCGGTCGTGGTCGGAGGCGCGCAGGACGTCGCGGCGCAGGGGTTCCAACTCGTCGGACATGCCCTCGACTCTAGGTGAACCTCCCTGGAACGCGGGACGTCCCCAGGCCCGGGGCCTGGGGACGTCGCGTTCCCTCGCGGGAGTGGGGTGGTGGGGTCGTAGTCAGAGCAGGCGGCCGACCACGGGGAGGCGCTTGAGCAGCAGGGCGATGCCCGAGGGCTGGCCCTTCTTCGAGGCCGCCTTCTGCTCGCCCTTCGACGGTGCCTTCGGCGCGGCCTTGTCGGCCTTCGCGGCGGGTGCGGTCGTGGCGGCGTCCGCCTTCGCGTTGATGGAGGCCGGCGCCTTGCTCTGCGAGGCGGCGTCCTTCTGCGCGGCGATCGGGGTGATCTTCGCGTCCGAGGCCTTCACGGGCGCCTTCTTCGCCGCGGGCTTGGCGGCCGGCTTCGACGCAGCGGTCTTGGCGGCTGCGGGCTTGGACGCAGCGGTCTTGGCGGCTGCGGGCTTGGACGCAGCGGTCTTCGACGCGGCCGGCTTGGCGGCGGTCTTCTTCGCGGCGGCCTTCTTCGCGGGCGCCTTGGCGGTGGACTTCGCCGCCGTGGTCTTCGCGGCCGACTTCGCAGAGGCGGGCTTCGCAGCCGCCGGCTTCGCAGCAGCAGCCGGCTTGGCGGCGGGCTTCTCGGCGGCACCGTCGAGCCCCAGAACGGCCCAGGCGTCCTCCCAGCCGGCCACGGCGTCCGCGGTCACGGTGAGGTTGGTGTTGGCGGTCAGGCTCTTGCCCGGGTTCTTGCCCTCCCACGCGGCGGCGAGCTTCGCGACGTGCGCGGCGTACTCGTCGGCGGTGGCGAGCGCGATGGGGGCGCCGTCCGACAGGTCGACGAGGGCCCACGCGGTGACCGGCGCCTTGGCGACGGCCTCGCTCTTGCGGGCCTGCCACGAGTCGCCGGTGGTGGCCTTGACGCGGAGCGTCTCGGTGCGGCCGTCGGCTGCGGTCACGGTGACGAGGGTGGTGTTGCCCTTCGTGGTCACCTCTGCCTTGCCCCCGCGGGCCGAAACGGCAGAGACGAACACGTCGACGGCGCGCTGTGCGGCGGTCTGAGCCATGGGTCTCTCCTGGGTTGGGTACGTGGCGCGCCGTTCAGCGGACCACTCGTGGCTTCATTAACCCACGAGTAGCTTGACGATCCCAAGCCGAAACCGGCGTCACAGGCGTAATGTGACCGGGTCGTTCGTCACATTCGTCAGGTGAGAAGAAGCGCGATCAGCATGATCGCCGGGATCGAGAGCGCGGTTGTGATAAGGCCGCTGTCCCGCGCCAGGATCACGCCCCGGTCGTATCGCAGCGCGTAGACCAGCACGTTCTGTGCCGTCGGGAGTGCCGCGGTCACCGTCTGCGCGAACAGGGCGTGGCCGGACTGGCCGAACAGGAACCGCGACATCGCCCACGCGAGCACCGGCATTGCGATCATCTTGAGCGCGGTCGCCAGGGCGATGTCGCGGCGCGGGGCCTCGCCCTTCGCCAGGACGCGCACGCCGCCGAGGGAGAGGCCGAACACCAGCAGCGCCATCGGCACGGAGGCGTCGCCGAGCAGCTTCACGGGGCTCATCAGCCAGTCCGGCGGATGCCAGCGGGTCAGCGAGATCACGAGCCCGATCAGCGCGCCCATCACGATCGGGTTCAGCAGCGGCGTCACGGCGGTCCGCCACAGCGGCTGCTTCGGCCCTGTGCGCTCGCGGGACTCCGCGACGTCCAACGCGGTCAGGGCGATCGTGGAGAAGAGGATGATCTGGAACAGCAGCAGCGGCGCGACGTACGAGGTGTCGTGCAGTACGAAGACGGCGATCGGGATGCCGAGGTTCGACGAGTTCACGTAGCTGGAGGCGAGGGCGCCCACGGTGGCGTCGCTCATCGAGCGGCGCCAGAACACTCGGACGATCAGGTAGTAGAGCGCCGCGATGGTCAGCGCCGATGCCGCGCTGACCCACAGCCGCGAGCTGAACAGCACCGTCACGTCCGTGGTTGCCAGTGCGTGCAGCAGCAGGGCGGGCGTGAGCAGGTAGAACACCAGCAGCGAGAGCTGGCGCTCCGGCGCCTCGCCCAGCACCTCCAGCTTCCCCAGCAGCCGGCCCGCCGCGATGATGATCGCGATCACGGCGAAGCCGGCCAGCACGGAAGTCACAAGCGAAAAGGTTACGCGACCGAAGTAGCCCGTCCGCTCCCGAAACCGGCTCCCAGTCCGCACAGGACGAAGCATTTCCATCGTGATGGTGCTGGAGGCCGGTTTCGGACGCCTGCTACTTCTTCGGGGAGTAGGGGAGCAGCGCCATCTCGCGGGCGTTCTTCACGGCCTGCGCCAGCCGCTTCTGGTCCTGCGGCGACAGCCGGGTCACCGCGCGCGAGCGCAGCTTCCCGCGGTCGTTGAGGAAGGTGCGCAGGTAGGTGACGTTCTTGTAGTCGAGCGCGCCCTCGGGAACGCGGACGAGGCCGCGGCGCGGGGCCGGGACGCGGGCGGGGCGGCGGGCCATCACCAGCTCGCCTTCCGCACGCCGGGCAGCTGGCCGTCGTGGGCCATCTGCCGCACCCGCACCCGCGAGAGCCCGAACTTGCGGAGGTGGCCGCGGGGCCGGCCGTCGGCGGCGTCGCGGTTGCGCACGCGGGTGGCGGAGCTGTCGCGGGGCAGCTTCGCCAGCGCGGAGACGGCCGCGGCGCGCTCGTCGGCCGGGGTCGACGGGTGCGCGATGGTGCGCTTGAGCTCCGCGCGACGTTCGGCGTATCGGGTCACGAGGACCTTGCGCCGCTCGTTGGCGGCGATCTTCGCGGTGGTGGCCATCAGCGCTCCTCCCGGAAGTCGACGTGCCGGCGCACCACGGGGTCGTACTTGCGCAGCACCATGCGGTCGGGGTCGTTGCGACGGTTCTTGCGGGTCACGTACGTGTAGCCGCTCCCGGCGGTGGACTTGAGTTTGATGATCGGTCGGATCTCGTTGCGCGCCATCAGATCTTCTCCCCTCGTCGCTGGATGTCGGCGATCACCGCGTCGATGCCGCGGCGGTCGATGGTCTTGATGCCCTTGGTGCTGACCCGGAGCACCACGGTGCGCCCGAGCGAGGGCACGTAGTAGCGGCGGCGCTGGATGTTCGGGTCCCAGCGGCGGTTCGTGCGCACGTGGCTGTGCGAGACCCGCTTGCCGAAGCCGGGCGCGCGGCCCGTGACCTGGCAGTGTGCGGACATGATTCTCCTTCTTGCGAACGGTTGTCGATAAGGTAACGTACTAGAAATGGGAATCATTTCCAACAACTCGAGAACCCCCGTCCTCCTCCTCACGGGCTTCGGCGGGCAGGACCGCGCCCTCGAGCTCGCCGAGCCCGGCACCGTGGTGATCCACCACGACCTGTCCGGCCTGCGGGAGGGCCTCGTCGTGCGATCGGAGGCCACCGTCCGGCCCGACGGGACCGCGGAGGAGCGCATCGCCCTGCTCGAGCTGGCCCACGGCTGCGTCTCCTGCACCCTGCGCGAGGACCTGCTGCCGCTGCTGCGCGCCCTGCACCGCCGCGGCGCCGTGCGCCGGATCGTCCTGCGGCTGGACCCGGTCCTCGAGGCCGACGCCGTCCGGCACGCGATCGAGCACGTCGTGGTCGACATGGTCGGCGCGGTGCCCGGGCCCGCCGCCCGCGACGTCGAGGTCACCGGCGTGATCGGCTTCGTCGACGGCGCGACGTGGCTGGACGACGCCCTCGGCGAGCAGGAGCTCGGCGAGCGGTTCCCCGTGCCGGACGACGACGAGCGCACCGTCGCCCAGCTGGCCGTCGGGCACGCACAGGGCGCCGACGTGCTGGTCGTGACAGGCGACAGCCCGGACCCGGCCCGGCTGCGCGCCGTGCTGCGCCGCCTCGCGCCGGGCGCGCCGATGGCCCGCGAGCGCGTGCCGCTGGAGCGCCTGCTCCCGCGCTTGCGGGGCCCGCGCCCGCCGCTCGACCCGTTCGGTCCGCTGCTCCCCGGCTGCCCGCCGCTCGAACCCGACGGCGACGTGCGGCTGATCGAGTTCAGCGCCCGCCGCCCGATGCACCCGGGCCGCCTGCACGAGGCGATCGACGTGCTGCTCGACGGGGTGGTCCACGCGCGGGGGCGCCTCTGGCTCGCCACCCGCCCCGACGATGCCTTCTGGCTGGAGTCCGCGGGGGCGGGGCTGCGCGTCGGGGCGGCCGGCCCGTGGCTCGCCGCCGGCGGCGACGGCACGGCCGAGCGGTGGGCGATGGCGTCGGCCGCCTGGGACGAGACGCACGGGGACCGCAGGACCGACATGGTGGTGCTGGCCTGCGGGGCCGACCCGGACCGGATCGCCGACACCCTGCGCTGGGCCGAGCTGACCGCGGAGGAGGCGGCCGCGGGGCCGGCGGTGTGGGCGGGCTGGCACGACCCGTTCGGGGAGATGCACGAGGACCCGTGCGAGGAGACGGCCGCCGGCGACCGGCCGGCGGAACGAGCAGATGAGGAGTTGTCATGAAGAAGGGGATCCATCCCGAGTACCGGCCGATCGCGTTCCAGGACTCGTCCACGGGGAAGGTCTTCCTCACCCGCAGCACCGCCACGTCGGAGCGCACCGTCGAGGTCGACGGGGTGACCTACCCGCTGGTGGTGGTGGACGTGACCAGCGACTCGCACCCGCTGTGGACGGGGAAGCAGCGCGTGGTGGACACCGCGGGCCGCGTGCAGAAGTTCCAGGAGAAGTACGCGCGTTTTGGCGGGCGGGGCGCATCACGGTAGACTTCAGTGCTTGTGACGTTGGAAGCCCTCCGGGCTCGCGTCGGGAGCTTTTTTCGTCAAGAACGATAGGAAGAATCATGGCTGTACCGAAGCGCCGTATGTCGCGGGCGAACACGCATGCTCGTCGCTCGCAGTGGAAGGCGAACAACCCCGAGCTGCAGGCCGTGCAGGTCGGCGGCCGCACCCACCTGGTTCCGCGTCGCCTGGTGCGCGCCGCGAAGCTGGGCCTGGTCGATCTCGACCGCCGCTAAGACGATCTTCCCTCCAAGAGCGGGTCGGCAGGTGCCGGCCCGCTCTTGAGGTGTATCCGAAGGAGCGCACGTGCTGCTGGCGGTGTTGAACCACGCGGGCATCGCGGTCTTCGCCGCCTCCGGCGCGCTCATCGGCGTCCGTAAGCGGCTCGACCTGTTCGGCGTGTGGACCCTCGCCGCGCTGACCGGCGCGGGCGGCGGCGTCGCGCGCGACGTGCTGCTGGGCATCCACCCGCCCTCCTCGTTCCAGGGCTGGCAGAACATCACCACCGCATCGCTGGCGGCGGCGTTCGTGTTCGTGTTCCACCCGCAGTTCGGGCGCCTGAAGAACTCGGTGCTGGTGCTCGACGCGATCGGCATGGGCGTGTTCTCCGCCACCGGCGCGCTCACCGCCCTGCACCACGACGCGTCGCCGTTCGCGGCCGCCCTCATCGGCATCACCACCGCGCTCGGCGGGGGAGTGCTGCGCGACATCCTGGTCAACGAGGTGCCGCTGCTCATCCAGGAGCGCGACCTCTACGCCATCCCCGCGCTCACGGGCGCCGCCGCCACGGTCCTCGCCGCGCAGTGGGGCGCCACCGACGCCCGGGCGCTGCTGGTGGGCGCGGTGCTCGCGTCCGGCTTCCGGCTGCTGGCCCTGTGGCAGGGCTGGCGCGTGCCGGTCGCGCCGCAGGACGTCGCGGGCCGGGCCCTGCGCGCCTGCCGCCGCGCCCTGCGCCGCTGAGTCCGGGGCTCGGCTCTCGTCACGCGGTTCGACGGCACGGTCGGTGATGGTTGCGGATCGGCCCCTCTTAAGCGAATTCATACCCGACTTCGGTAAGACTGTGGACTATGCGAATTCTGGTGGTCGACGACGATCGTGCCGTGCGGGAGTCCCTGCGCCGCTCGCTGACCTTCAACGGGTACCAGGTGGATACGGCCGTCGACGGCCAGGACGCGCTCGATCACGTGGCGAGCAACAGGCCCGATGCCCTGGTCCTGGACCTGAACATGCCGCGGATCGACGGGCTGGAGGTGTGCCGCCGCCTGCGCAGCGCGGGCGACGACCTGCCGATCCTGGTGCTCACGGCCCGCGACGCGGTGAGCGACCGCGTGAGCGGGTTGGACGCCGGCGCCGACGACTACCTGCCGAAGCCGTTCGCGCTGGAGGAGCTCCTGGCGCGGATGCGGGCGCTGCTGCGCCGCGCGGCGCCGGACGCGGGCGCGGAGAACGAGGTGCTGAAGTTCGAGGATCTCAGCCTGGACCCGGCCACCCGCGAGGTGAGCCGCGGCGAGCGGTCGATCAGCCTCACCCGCACGGAGTTCAGCCTGCTGGAGATGCTGATGAGCAATCCGCGCCGGGTGCTCACCCGCAGCCGCATCCTCGAGGAGGTGTGGGGCTACGACTTCCCCACCTCGGGCAACGCGCTGGAGGTGTACGTGGGCTACCTGCGCCGCAAGACGGAGGCCGATGGCGAGAGCCGCCTGATCCACACCGTGCGGGGGGTGGGTTACGTCCTGCGGGAGACCCCGCCGTGACCCGATGACGACGGTGCCCCGGCACTCCCGCCAGGACCCGCGGGACCGCCGCCCGATGCGCGACCCGAACCCGATCACCCGCAACGTGAGCTTCCGCTGGCGGGTCACGCTGCTGGCCGCAGTGGTCGTGGGGATCACGGTGGCGCTGATGGCGGCGTCCGCGTTCTTCGTGGTGAAGCGGGCGATGTACGCCGATGTGGACAATCGGCTGCACCAGCAGGTGGATTCGGTGGCGCCGGCGATGAGCTCGCCGGTCACGCAGTTCACCACGGTGATGATGATGCTGATGTTCCGGCCGGACATGGCGGTGAACCGCACCATGGTCGTGTACCCGGACGGGACGCCGTATCACTCGGGCCCGTCGGGGCAGGTGCCGATCGGGCAGCCGGAGCGGGAGGTGATCGCGGGCCGGCTCGAGCAGTCGCTGCGGTCCGAGGGCGATACCCGGGTGATGGCGCGGCGCCTGGACAACGGCGTCACGATCATCGTGGCGGAGGACCTGACGCCCACGAAGAACCTGCTGAGCGAGCTGGGCACGGTGCTGATCGTGGTGGGCGCGTGCGGGGTGGTGCTGGCGGCGATCGCGGGCACGGCAGTGGCGCGGGGCGGGCTGCGGCCCGTGCAGCGGCTCACCGAGGCGGCGGAGCGGGTGGCCCGCACGGACGATCTGGCGCCGATCCCGGTGACGGGCCGGGACGAGCTGGCCCGCCTGACCACCAGCTTCAACACGATGCTCGGCGCGCTCGCCGATTCGCGGGACCGGCAGGCCCGCCTCGTCGCGGACGCCGGGCACGAGCTCCGGACGCCGCTGACCAGCCTGCGCACCAACGTGGAGCTGCTGGTGGCGGCGCACCGCCCGGGCGCCCCGCCGATCCCCGAGGACGACATGCGGGAGCTGTCCGACGACGTGCTGGCCCAGGTGGAGGAGCTGACCACCCTGGTGGGCGATCTCGTGGACCTGGCCCGGGAGGACGCGCCGGAGGCGGTGAACGAGGAGGTGGATCTCGAGGAGGTGCTGCAGAAGGCGGTCGAGCGCGTGGAGCGCCGCCGCCCGACGGTCCGCTTCGAGGTCACGAGCGCGCCGTGGTTCGTGTACGGCGACAACGGGGGCCTGGGCCGCGCGGTGGTGAACGTGCTGGACAACGCGGCCAAGTTCTCGCCGGACGACTCGGTGGTGCGGGTGGAGCTCGCGGAGATCGGGGTGGCGCGGGCGGCGCTCACGGTGGCCGACAGCGGCCCGGGCATCCCGCCCGAGGACAGGGCGCTGGTGTTCGAGCGGTTCTACCGGTCGATGTCGAGCCGGTCGATGCCGGGCTCGGGGCTGGGGTTGGCGATCGTCAAGCAGGTGGTGGAGCGGCACGGCGGCGCGGTCTCGGTCGGTTCGGCCGACGGTGGCGGTGCCCTGGTCCGGCTGGAGGTGCCGGGGAGCCCGGTGGCGGGCGGCAGGGCGCCGCAGGTGGTGCAGCGCGAACCGCGGCTGCGGCCCGCTGCGGGGCAAGTGATGCGCCGGGTCCGGGGGAAGTGACAATCTGCTCACAGAAGGTTCACAGGCGACGTATGCAGTCTGGGGCGGGGAAAGAACACGAAGGAGGGGCTCCATGACCGAGGGTCCGCAGAATCCCTACGCGCAGGGGCAGCAGTCCGGCTACCCGGGCCAGCAGGCCCCGCAGGCGGGGCAGCAGCCGTACCAGCAGGGTCAGTACCGGCCCACGCAGCAGTACTCGAACCCGTATCCGGCGGCCGGCGGCGGACCGTCGGGCTATCCGGGGCCCGGCGGCGCGCCCACGACGACCCCGACGCCCCCGCCCTCGCGGGGGCCGCGGATGGGCGCGTTCGTGGCGATGGGGGTGGCGATCGCGCTGATCGCGTCGCTGCTGTCGGTGACGGGGGCGTACCTGGTGTGGGGGCGCGACGATGCGCCGTCCTCGACGGTGACGGTGTCCGGGGGCGACGCGCCGGCGGTGGTCAAGGGCTCGGTGCAGGACGTGGCGCAGGGCGTGCTGCCCGCGGTGGTGTCGATCGACAACCAGGACGGCGATTCGGAGTCGTCGGGGTCGGGCGTGGTGATCAGCGCGGACGGCAAGATCGTGACGAACAATCACGTGGTCGCGGGGAACGGCAAGCTCACGGTCTCGTTCTCGGACGGCAGCGTGAGCACGGGCGCCGTGGTGGGCACGGACCCGATCACGGATCTCGCGGTGATCCAGACGGACAAGCGGGATGTGAAGCCGCTGGCGTTCGCGGACAGCAGCAAGCTGTCCGTGGGGCAGGAGGTCGTGGCGGTGGGCGCGCCGCTGGGCCTGGCGGGAACGGTCACCAGCGGCATCGTCTCGGCGCTGAACCGGCCGGTGGCCACCAGCGGTAAGGACTCGGACCAGGCGACGGTGATCAACTCGGTGCAGACCGATGCGGCGATCAACCCGGGCAACTCGGGTGGCGCGCTGGTGGACATGACGGGGCGCCTGGTGGGGATCAACTCGTCGATCGCCACGCTGGGCGGTTCGCGGACGCAGCAGAGCGGCAGCATCGGCCTGGGCTTCGCGATCCCGTCGAACCAGGTGCAGCGGATCACCAAGGAGCTGATGGAGTCGGGGAAGGCGACGCACGCGGCCGTGGGCATCACGGTGGATCCGCGGGCGTCGGTGAGCCGGCCGGGGGCGCTGGTGGTGGACGTGTCGGCGACGGGCGGCTTCGGCCGGGCCGGCATCCCGAAGGGCGCGCTGGTGACGAAGATCGACGATCTGCAGATCACCGACGGTTACGGATTGATCGGGGCTGTGCGGGCGTATCCGCCGGGCGCTACCGTGAGCGTGACGTACCTCGATAGCCCGAGCAGTACGACTCCGGTCACCAAGCAGGTGACGCTGGACAAGTTGGACAAGTGACGAGGAGTTCTTCAATGACCGCGGAGATGAGCGAGGGCCGTGCGGTGGAGGCCGAGTGGCCGGGCGAGGAGGGGCTGGACGTGCCCGCCCTCGACGATGCCGCCCTCGACGGTGCCGGTGTGATCGGCCGGGCCCTCGTGGTGGTGGTCGATGATCACCTGCAGCCCGGCGCGTCGCGCGCGTCCGGCGCGGGCAAGTCGGTGGGTTCGCTGGTCACGGAGCTGCTCGAGGAGGCCGGCTTCGAGGTGGACGCCGTGGTGGTGGTGCCCGCCGAGGAGGTGGACGTGCGGAACGCGCTGAACACCGCGGTGATCGGCGGCGTGGATCTGGCGGTGACGATCGGCGGCGTGGGCGTGGGCGCCCGCGACGTGACGCCGGAGGCCACGGAGGAGATCCTGGACAAGAAGCTGCCCGGCATCGGCGAGGCGCTGCGGGCCTCGGGTCTGGCGGCGGGCGCGACCGATGCGGGGCTCTCGCGGGGGCTCGCCGGCGTGTCCGGCAGCACGGTGGTGGTGAACCTGGCGAGCTCGCGGGCGGCGATCCGCGACGGGATGGCCACGCTGACGCCGCTCGCGACGCACGTGATCCGGCACATCGCGGGCGGCGACGACCAGGCGCGGTGAGCGCGGTGCCCTCCCAGCCCGCGGAGCCCCGGAAGTATTCGGCGCGCGATATCGCGCGGATCTTCGGGGAGGTTCTGCCTGAGCAGACCAAGGACGACGCGCCCGGCCGGGGCGCGGGGTCGGGCGTCTCCGAGGGGGACGGTGACGCGACCGAGCGCTGGTACCGGGAGAACCGGCCGCCGCACCACGGCGGCTGAGGCGCTTTGTGAAATTGCAAACCGCCTGGTACTGTGACTAATGGCACATCGTGGGTTCTGTGAAACAGTCGGGTTACGGGTCTGGGTTATCTGAGTGAACTCTAAGCGGGAAACATGCCCTAAGTTTCATGCAGGTGGGATGGGTTTTCCAGTGAGTGCAGCCTAAGAAACGCAGGTTGTCAGCCCTGAGTCTGATTCACGATCCCGATCGGCAGTTTCACGGATTCATAATTTATGAAGCGCGAAACCGTTGCGCCGCCCTGAAACCTGAGGATATGCTCCGCACGAACCGAAGGTCAGCGAAGACCTACGGGGAACCGATAGTGATCCCGCTCTGAGAGTTCGCGGGATTCGGCAGGGTGGCTGGGTGAGCTGCCGGGCCGGCGCTCCTACCGGGGCGTCACTCCAAGATTCCTGGTGAGGGGAACGAATGAGCAAGATGAGCAAGATTGCAGGGCGCGCTGGCGTCGTTGCGGTCGCGGTGGCTGCTGCTGCCTCGGTCGCTGCCGGATCGGCGAACGCCGGCCCGCTGCCCAGCGGTCAGAAGGTCGTACCGGCTCCCGATGGCTGGAGCGTGGTCCTGAAGTCGACGGGTAACTCCGTCGCGATTCAGCCGACCATGGCGACCCCGCAGTCGCGGTCCGCATGGTTCACGTCCAATGGTTCCGTCACCGTGAAGGCTCCGGCTGACGCCAAGGACATCCAGGGCAAGCTCGGCGTCGGCGTGATCGTCGGTTGCCAGTTCCCGGGTCAGATCGGTGGCGGTGTCTCGGTCACCGGGCCGTCGGCCGGCCTCGGCAGCAGCCTGACCGCAGACCTCGGCGGCGTGGGCGCCGACGTCAGTGTTCCCCTGACGCCCGGGTCCACCTCGAGCGTGACCGGCTTCGGCCGCACCGACCAGCCGGGCTCGATCGACTCGATCAAGTTCACGAAGGCCGGCACGTACAACGTGGCCATCAAGGATCAGAACGTCGATATCAAGTTCTGCTCGGGCTATGCGCAGGCGCGCATCGTCACCTGGGTGGAGATCAAGGGCAGCAACCGTATTCAGGGCTTCCTGTACGGTGCGCCCACCTCCCTGGGCTGATCTCCAAGAGTCCGTCTGACCTGAACTTCTTGTCCGCCTCGAGAGGCGGCGATCTCCGAAGGAACCTAATTCAATGAAGAAGCTCGCGATCCGCGGCGCCGGCGTTGCCGCCGCGGCCGGAGTTGCACTCGGCGCACTGTCGACCGGTGCGGCCAATGCTGACACGTTCATCCCGCTCCCGAACGGCTCGGTCACCGCGAAGGTCGGTGACTCGACCCTCGTCGTGACCATCAACAACCAGAGTGCCAAGCTCTCGCCCGGAATGGTGGCGCTGCCCACCACCCGGAACGCGTGGGTCTCGGGCACCGTGACCGCCAAGCTGACCGGCGGCAAGGCCGATGGTGGGTCGATCGCCGCCGGCTACGTGGTGGGTTGCCAGATCGATGTGGGCTCGGCCGGCGTCACCGCCGGTGTCTCGGGCAACTCGGGTGCGCACTTCGACAGCGACTCCAATTCGAAGACCCCGACCGGCATCACGCCGTCGGTGAAGGCCACGACCGGCGGCAGCATCAAGCTCGCCGCGGGCAGTGTCGGCACGCAGATGCTCACCTACGATCGGGCGACCTGGCCCGAGCCGGGTGACGAGGTGTCGCCGGACTGGGCGAGCCCGAGCACGGGATTCAAGTTCAAGGGTTCGTCGGGTTCGCTCACCTTCGCTGAGCAGACCATCGGCGTGGACGGTTGCGCCGGTTACGCGCAGGCTCGCTTCTTCGCCAAGGTCAAGGCGAAGTCGGGCAACACGCAGGCCACCACGTTCCTGTGGGGCAAGCCCTTCACCCTCGGCTGATCCGTTCAGCACGCTCGAAAGGCGGTGTCCCTGTGTTGGGCACCGCCTTTCGTGCTTCGAATCGCTTGACGCAACGGTGCATTCGGGCTTGGCGCCACCCGCTGCACGGAGTTCGACCTCGGCGCTCCATTCGTCCTCAAGGAAGCTGAAGAGCATGAACACCAAGGCCACTTCTCTCACAGCGATCGTGGCGGCCGCCGCGATCGCCATCACTCCGATCTCCGGCGCTGTCGCCGCCACGTCGAGCACGGCACCGTCTGCGGCGGCCGTCCTCAAGGACGTCGCTTCGTCTCCGGCCGCATCCAATGCCGCGACCGCGCCCGCCGCGCTCGGATCCCTCGTCGTCGTCACCGATGAGGCCGTCGCGGCGGCTTCCCCGGCTGCGAGCCCGCAGGCCAAGGCGATCGAGCTGCCCGAGGTGCCGGATGCCGTCACCGAAATCCTCAATGCGGCGGGGTTGCCGGTTCAGGCCGTGTACCGAGTGCTCCAGACCGGTCAGGGCGTGTACTCGGTCTGGTACAAGATGCTCACCTCCGTCCCGGTGGCCATCCTGCAGGGCCAGTTCGGTTCCGTTCCCACGCTCTTCGAGAAGGCGATCTCGGACTCGTTCACCTGGATCACCACCGGAGCGGGCCCGAAGGTTCCTGAGACACCCACGACGGCAACGAAATCGGACGACGACAGCGCGACGGAGGCCCCGGCGGCCACCCCGAGCCCGATCAGCGCAGCCCTCGACGTGATCGGCATTCCGGTTGCCACGGCGTACGCCGGCCTGGAGGCTGCGCAGTCGATCTACTCGAACTTCTACGGGCTGCTCAGCACGGTGCCGCGGGCGGTGCTCGCGGGCAAGTTCGGTGATGTCCCCGAGCTGGTGCTGTCCGCGATCACCAAGTCGGTCGACACCGTGATCAGCTTCCCCACGACCCAGTTCGCTGCAGCGAGCGAGAAGATCGAGCGCCTGATCGCATCGTTCAGCCCGTCGACGTCGACTACGTCCACTCCGACGGCCGACGAGCCCGCGGGGTCGTCCGATCCTTCGGCGTCGTCGCGCGCTCGGGTCTCACTGGCCTCCCAGCAGGATTCGTCCGCGGCGACGGACCCCAGCGATGCCACGGATGATGACTCGAAGGGTGCGGATTCGAAGGGTGCGGATTCGAAGGGTGCGGACTCGAAGGGTGCGGACTCGAAGGGTGCGGACTCGAAGGGTGCGGACTCGAAGGGTG
>JBEBXD010000029.1:0-41839 GCA_040391845.1 Tsukamurella paurometabola
CTCCCACACCTGGCCCATGCCGCCGGTGGCGATGAGCCGGAGGAGTTCGTAGCGGCCGGCGATCAGTGATCCGTTCCGCATGCGCGCACACCCCTCCCGCTCGATCTGTTCATCGGTTGCTCCCGCGCATTGCCGTGTGAAGGGTGCGCGGGCATCGAGCGGGATATCGACCGCCGGGGCGGCGGTGTTACAGGACCCGCGCCACGGGGTCTATCGCGGTTCGGTGTCTTCGTTCATGCGCGTGAGCGTCGGGCGGGGCCCGACATGGTCGGGCAAGTGCTGTCAGTTGTGTTGACCGAGGTTGCCTTTTCGGCCTGATCGACCTATCTGTCCGAGCTGTCAGGTACATTTCCGCTCACGCGCGGCGCTGTGCCCCTCGTCACGATCTCAAGACAGAGGACCCTATGACCGACCAGCCGCAGCAGCCTTACCCCGGCCAGCCTCCCTATCCGCCCCAACAGCCCCCGAAGAAGCGCAAGAAGTGGCCGTGGGTCTTGCTCGGTATCTTCATCCTCATCGTTGCATTGTTCGGTGGGTGCATGGCCGTCGTCGGTACAGCTGTCGATTCGGTGGACAAGGAGTCAAAGACCGTCGTCAAGGTCACCTACAAGGTCACGGGTGACGCGACGGGCGCGCTCATCACGTACACGGTCAACGACAACCTGACTCAAGACAATGGCGTGAAGCTCCCGTGGGAAAAGCAGACCGAGGTCACCGGATTCGTCAAAACCGTTTCGCTTTCCGCGACGAATGGGATGAACGACGACGGCAAGATCACCTGCCAGGTTCTCGCCGACGGCAAGGTCGTCATTGAGAACACCGCCAGCGGAGTCGGTGCGTCCGCTTCATGCAGCGGCAGCGTGGATAAGAAGTAGAGGCTACTCGTGACGTTGCCCCGTCCTCTACCGGAAGTAGATGGCGGGGCTGCGGCGCGCGCAAATCAATCCGGATCTTCGAAGTTGGGCCGGCAACTCCGTTGACAATGGAATTGCTGGTTGAACTGCCCCGGCGGGTCCGGAGTCTCTTGTGTGTCCTGGTTTTACGGCGTGTGAGTTACTGGATTCTGGTGCCTGACACCAGGAGGTTCAGGTGGGAGACGCCTCGAACGCTCCGCGGCATCGCCCACGGCTTGCGCGTACAGCTACCTCGCTCGGCTCCTGGATCGCTGCGAAGTGGTCCGGCATCCGACGAAGCTGCGCCTGCAACTCAGTAGCCATGTTTCTCCGGGCCGTGGCGGCGCGTAGCGATGCCTGCGGCGTCGCTGAGCGCCGATCGGAGGGGCTTCCAGAGCCTCCGGCTGAATCAAGGAAGGCCCTGACCAACGGTTCCGCTGGTCAGGGCCTTTTTTTGTGCGCCATCAGGGACTCGAACCCCGAACCCGCTGATTAAGAGTCCGGCTCCGAGTGTGAAACCTGGTCCAACTGTTCGCCATTCGTCCAGGTCAGCGGGCTGAGACTGTTCAAGGTGTATCGCTGTGTCTGTCCCGTATCGGGACGCCTTGGGACAAGTCGGGGACAAGGCGCGGGTGGTGGCGGAGACTACTCACAGACCATTCGAGGGGGACAGATGAGCCGGTTCGACGACACACCACACAGCCTCCGTTGGCGCACCTGGGGTCAGACGCTCTCAGAGCGACTGTCGGCGAAGGTTATCGCCCATGAGGGCTACACCAAGATCGACCCGATCCATCCAACCGGTGGACCTGACGGGGGCGCGGACGCCACGTGCGTCGCGCCGAGCGGCGATCCGGCGATCATGGCGGTGTACTTCCCGGTTGAGCCGGTCACTGCGGCGAGCGTCGAGTCCAAGGTCAAGGGTGACCTCAAGTCTGCGAGGGAGAACGGTCGTGACTTCAAGGTGATGGCGTTCGTCACCAACCAGAAGCTCACGCAGAGCGAGCGGGAAGCTGTTCGCGCCCTCGGTGGCGACACGGAGATTGACCTATTTCACCTCGAACGAGTCGCGCACATTCTGGACCTCCCTGAAATGAAGAGCGTGCGAGAGCGTTTCTTGAGCGTAGCGAGTGAAGCTGAGCCGCTATTGGTTTCAGTCGAGCCGGTCGGCTCGGCGATTGTGGTGGACGAGTTCGATGTGGTGCGTGACGTTCTTGCCGACCGCGAGCGCAAGCAGCTGTCGGAGCGCGCTCAGGCCATACGCGATGGCAAGGTGAAACGGATTCAAACTCCTCCACGGCCATCCGCGTACTACGCCGCATTAGGGATTGAAGACGCGCCGGACACGCCACCACCGCCACCCGACACTGAGGCGGATATTGACGCAAAGGTCGAGCGGTTCGTCAGCCGACTCGACGGGCATCGCCAAGAGTCGCTCGACTACCTTGCCGCACACACTGCGCGAGCTCTCCATTTTCGAATCAAGAACGACGCCAAGTCCTTCCTGAAGAACGTGCAGGTCATCATCACTCTCCAAGGCGTCGCGGGAGTTGATGTTCTGCCAATGGAAGCATTCCGACTCCAAAAATACGAAGACAAGAATTGGGTCGAGTCGAGATCGCAGTGGGAACCAGCCATGTCGGCCAGTGACATGAGTCAACTTAGGTTCAAAGGCTATCCGGTTGATTGGCGAAACGTAGACGGCGGGCTCCGAGTCACGATTACCTTGCCTGAACTGCGACCGACGCCGCCTTGGGACTCCACAGAAGAGGCTCAAGATGATGTCGTGGTGCTTCTCAGGGATTTCGAGCTGACCGAGGTGTCTGGGAGTTACACAGTGACCGCCGAGACCTACGGTGAGGTCTTCGAGGACTCGATCACTGTTCCAGTCGAACGAATTAGTGCTCGTACGTTGCTCGCGGTCGCATTCAAACAGCACGATCCGCTGCGCTGACTGCCTCGTCTCGGGAGGGTCACTTCTGGTCGCGCAGCAGCTCCAGCGGGTCCAGCTGGAGAGTGTCGGCGATCTTCTCGACCGACCGCAGGGTGAGGTTCCGCTCGCCACGCTCCAGCCCGCCCATGTAGGTGCGGTGCACACCGAGCACGTCGGCGAACGCCTCCTGTGACAGCTCGCGCGCAGCCCGGTAGGCGCGCAGATTGCGCCCGAGCGTGCGTTGCAGGTGGCCGTCCATATCGGGTCCACCGTGCCGACCTGCTACTGATAGGTCTACAGACTTATGAGTAGCATCGACCTGTCTGACCAGTTCAAACCCGTACATTCCGTTCAAACCGCACCGCACCGAGAGAGCGAGCCCGCACGATGAGCACCCCGACCCCGCCGCCCGGATGGCACCCTGACCCCGCCGGATCGAGCCGGTTCCGCTGGTGGGACGGCACCACGTGGACCGAGCAGTACGCCGACAGCGCCGACGCCGCCCCGCCGTCCGCAGCCGGTGCGTCCGCGCCGCCGCCCAGTGCCAAGAAGCCCATGAGCCGGGGCAAGAAGATCGCCCTCGGCGTCGGCGGCGCGCTCGTCGTGCTGATCCTCCTGAGTCTCGTGGTGCCGAAGGACGAGAAGCCCACGAACGCCGCCGCCGAGACCACGACGACCACTGCCGTAGCGCCCGCACCGGCGACGGCCACCACGGCGCAGACCGCATCGTCCGCAGCCCCGGCCACGAGCACCACGGCCACCACCTCGGCGCGCCGCTCGACCAAGCCGAAGCCCGCAGGCTGCGAGGCCGTGCCGGAGAACTACCTGTCCCTGATCAACGCCTCGTTCAAGAACGGGTACCAGCTGATCAACTCCAGCGCCTACACCGCTGGCGGCACGCTCTACATCGCCGGAGAAATCGCCAGGGCCGACGGCAACATCCGCTCCCGCGACGACGTGTTCGCGGTCAAGGGCGGCGTTCTCAGCGCGATCACGGCGACAGCGCGTAACGAGTCGAACCTCCCCGACGCCCGCAAGGTCCAGGACCTCAGCGTTCTGGACGAGGGCGCGGTGAAGGCCCAGGACTGCGCGCGCACTTACTGACCTCGCAGCGTCACAGTTTCCAGCGATCGAGGCCGGGCGAGGTGACCGAGAACGTGCCCGGCACCGCTCCGGCCCGGATCGCCGCGAGTGCGTGCTCGCGCGCCTCGGGGTCGCGCTCGGCGTCCGGCAGGCCCAGGGCGGCGTCCACGTCGGCCTGAGTAACCGACAGGTCGCGGTAGAGCAGTCGAGCCAGTCCGTCGATGGCCTCCCAGCACGTCGCGACAATGCGCGGCACCTCAGCCGGTCGCGGGTCGCCCGCCGCCGCGAGGCTGGCGTGGTCGCTCGTGTTCGCGAGCAGCGTCCGGCGGACCTTGATCGCCGTCGGCGGGCCACCGACGGCGGCGAACGTCTCGGCGTAGGAACCGGCGTAGGTGATCGCGGCGTCATGTGCGGCGGGGAGCACGGCGTACTCGCACCGTCCCGACGTGTCGGCGTTGTCGGGCGTCAGCACCGCTCGATGAATCCGCCCGCCGAGGACGGTGGCGACCACGGCGTGACCGATCTCGTGGAACGCCGCCGCCTTGAGACGAGGATCGACGCGCGCGACGGTGGGCGTGGGAGCGCCGGTGTACCTGGTCGCGGTCGCACCGCTCACGGATCGCGAGGGGCGTGCGGACTGGCGGTCGGCGGCGCGGTAGGCCGGTCCGGTGGTGAACTGCATGATGTCGGGGCTCCCGTCCCTGGTTTCGTCGTGTGGCGGTCGGTTAGGCGCTCCGCAGGGGCGACGGTGGTTGCGGTCACCCGTCGCCCCTGCGCGCCCGTGCCGGGTGCGCTGCGATCCGGGGAGGACCGACAAGAACTCCCCGCGTGCCCTCCAGGCGGCACTTTCCGCGCGCAGCTCACGGCAGGTCTTACGGCGCGACCGTGACCGCGCCGAGGCTCGACTCGTAGCCGACGACGACCGACCGCTCGGCGATGACGGCGAACTCGCCCTCGACCGGCTCCAGGGCCTCGCGGGTCACGGGCTGGTCGCGCCAGCCGTACGTGGCGCTGGTCGCCACGAGAGTCCGGCCCAGGCCGTCGATGTACCCGCCGCCCACGACGTACGTGTGCCCGGCGGGCGACTTGGCGAAACCGGAGCCGTCGCGGACCACGAGGTTCAGGTGCGCCAGCTCGGCCAGCAACTCGGGGTTGGCGTGGATGAGCCCGAGGGTGTTCGTGCGCGCGAACGCCCCTTCCAACTTGCCCACCGCCGCCACGAGACCGGCGGCGCTGGTCGGGGTGCCCGCGTCGGCGAGCAGGCGGGCGGCGAACTCGCGCTCGATGAGCGTCGGCTCGACCATGCGGAGGTTCTGGAGCGCGCGGGCCTCGACCGCCGACCGCTCGGCCTCGGTCATGTCGCACGAGTCGGCGTAGGCCCAGACGGTCGCCGGGGTGAACGGGGCGAGCAGGTCGGGCCGGGTGCCGTCCTTGCGCTGCGTCGGTTCGGTCTCACACCACGGCACATCCCACACGCCGACCGACTCGTCGCCGCCGTAGTTGCCGACCTTGGGGCGGACCTGCACGCCGCTCGCCAGCCAGCGCGGGACCTCGGTGGTGCTGTCCTGCACGAAGCGGGTCACGGCGTAGAGCCCGCCGGGGGCCGGATTCATCAGCGGCGGGTCGAACTCGACGGGCAGCAGCGCTTGCGGCTGAGTCGGGGCGGTCATGATTCCTACTTTCGTTGGGGTGCTTGGTGATCAGGTGAGGTCGGCGTGTTCGACGCCGAGCGTGTCGAGCAGGCGGCGGGCCTGTTCGTCGTCCGCAGTCGCGACCGGGCGCGTGGGGAGGTTGCGCCGCCACTCGCGGGCGGCGTCGATCTTCCGGCGCAGGGTCAGCGTCGCCCGGTCCACCGCGCGCAACGCCTCGATCACTCGCTCGGACTCGACCGGGAGCCGGGCGGGGTCGCGGGCGGCGCGGCCCAGAACGTCGGCGAGCGGGCCGGACAGCGGCCCGGCGAACTCGGTCAGCGTCGCCGCCCACGACCCGGCGGACAGCTCGGCCTCGGAGATCGCCGGGGCCGGGCGATGTGTGACGGCCTTGAGCGCAGCCTCGGCCTGGCGTCGCTGGCCGTACTCCAGGCCCGCAGTCCGGCCCGCCGACACCAGGTCTCCGGCCACCGCGCACAGGTCGGCCACCGCCGAGGCGATCGCGGCCACCGCCTCGCGGGCGGCGCGTCCGGTCGAGCCGGGCTCGGCGGCGAGCGCGGTCGCGACAGGCTCGGTGATGGCGCGCACCTCGGCGGCGAGGTCGAACTCGCCGTCGAGCGTGTGAACCTGGTGCGCGCGCCGCCGCTCGCGCTGTTGGTCCTGCGTGAGCTTCACGGGAGCGGCGTCCGTCGGCATCGGTCGCCTGCGCGTGCCTCGGATGATCTTCATGTGTCGGTCCTTGTCGGTTCGGTAGGTCGATAGTCGTTCGCGGGGGTGCAACAGCGCGGTCACGCGGCGGGCGCGTGAGCGGGGAAGGTCATCCGCAGCGGCGCGGCGACGAAGGTCTCGAAGGGCGTGCCGGTGACAACGGCGTCAAGCTGCCCGGAGACCACCAGGTCGCACAGCGCCTCGGCCTGCGCGTCGCGGGTGCCGGGCAGGTCGCGCCGAATCTCGGCGAAGCGGTGCGTGTGCCCGTCGGCGACGGCGGCGAGGATCGCCGAGGCGATGCTCGGGTGCCGGATCTCGGCGGTGGTCATGGTGTCGGTCATGTCGTGGTGCTTTCTCCGAGGCCCTGTTCGGAGGTGGCGAGGACGGCGTGATCGTGCTGTCCGAGGCTCGCCGGTCCTGGTCCTCGCGAGGATCGAGGGTGGACCGGCGGGCCTCGCACGGCGCGATCAGCGCGCGTCGGCGACGGGAACTAGTAGCGCGTCGAGATCGTGCCGACGGAACCGGAACCGGCGATCTCGCCCCACGCGGTACGCCGGGAGGGTCCCGTCACGCGCGTACCGCCGGATCGTGAACTCCGAGCAACCGGTGTAGGTCGCCGCCTGCGCGGTGTCGAAGAACTCGCGCGGCTCGCCAGTGTCGGGGTGAATCGGAGGTGTACGCGGTGCTTGCATGTGGTCCATCGTGGCACACGATGGCACGTCCAAACTACTGGCGATAGTCGGTATTGTGGTTGCAGCACAACATAATTCACCGACTCCGATAGGCGTTGTCAGTTCCACGTGGAACGCCGAGCGAGGCGCTACCCGATGCGCCGCCGGAGGTAGTCGCTCATCCCGACGACGCCGGTCGGTACGCCGAGGGTCATCCCTCCGCCGGTCGCGATCAGGTCGTGCGCGATGACCGCAGCGGCCAGCGCGTCGGGCTGGTGCTTCCCGCGCTGCCACCGCAGCGCCTCGGCCTCGAACTCGGGCAGGTGCCCGGCGATCCGGCACGTACCGACCTCCAGAGCTTGCAGCAGTGCGCCGGACCGGGCCAGCGAGTCGCCCCGCGCGCCGCTGCCCTTCACCGGCCACATCGTCACCCGGACCGGGCGCGGCGGGCGGTGCCGGGCCAGCGCCTCGCGCATGATCCGTTCGTACGTCGCGCGGGCCGAGAACGCCTCGACCGCGATCTCGGACGCGCCCACGTCGAGCGCGAGGTCGATCGCGGCGCGCGCCCACGCATCCGAGGTCATCGGGGCCGACCGGTCCGCGATGATGGCGACGACGCCCTCGCGGGTCAGCGACGCCGCCACGATGCCCGCCGAGTCGCCCTCGCCGGAGTCCGACGGGTCCACGGCGACGACGGTACGAACAGGGCTCGCGGGTGCCGCAGCCATCCGCCACGAGTCGAACCACTCGCGCTTGACGACGCCGCCCTCGGGCGCGGTCGGTACGCCCTCATAGAGCGACCACCACACGCGCTCCCCAGCGGTGCGGCGCGCCGCCTCGAAATGCTCAGCGGTGTAGCCGAGGGCGCTGGTCAGCGCCGCGCCCGGCTCCCGCTCCAGCGCGTCGGGCACTCCGGCCTCGGCCACCGCTGGCACGTTGGTCAGCTGCCACGTGTCGGGCTCATCGGCCAGCAGCACCCCGGCGAGGTCGCCCTCGTGCCATCGGGTCTGACACAGCAGGATCGAGGCGTCCGGGTGTAGCCGGGTGCTCAAGGTCGAGCGGAACTCGGAGACCACGCGGCGGCGGTGGGCGACCGACTCGGCCTCGGTGGCGTCCTTCACGGGGTCGTCCACGACCAGCACGTCGGCACCGAAACCGGTCACGCCGCTGTTGATCCCCGTCGCGAGCAGACCGCCGCGCCGCCCCTCGATCCGCCACCGCCCGACGGCGGACTTGTCCGCCGAGACCCGGACGCCGAGGGCGTCGGCGTGCTCGGCGATGAGCTGGCGGGCCTCGCGGCTGTGCGACTGCGCGAGTTCGTCGCTGTACGACACGAGCACGACCTCGCGGTCGGCGTCGTCGGCCAGCGCCCAGACCGTCGTCCACACGGCCAACAGGCGCGACTTCCCGGTGCGGGGCGGCGTGGTCACAATGTCGCGGCGGTCGGGCTCGCGGATCGAGCGCGCGGCGAGGCGGGACAGCAGCGCGACGGTGGGGGTGATCCGGTACCGCTCGTCGAGGCGACGGGCGAGCTGCGCCGGTCCGGCGGTGGGGGAGCGGTGGCGCGCAGTCCGCAGCGCGGACACCGCGATGAGGTCGCGAGTCGCGCACCTCCCGACGTGCTTCGTGGTGCTCACGACGGCCCTCGATTCCGGCTCGAATGGTGTCGGACCTGATACCTCATCAGGCGGTCCGAGGTTTCCAGTAGCAGCTTTGACCTGCGCATACTGTGCATTCGTCACCGCGTGCTACGTCGGTTCGTCCCGAATATGTCCCAGCGACGGGCGAAAACGCCCCGGTTCGGGCGGTCACTGCGCGTCGTCCGGCCAGAGCACAGCGCCCGGTCGGTAGCCGAGGTGCCGGGCCGCACGGGCTCGCGGATCGCCGCCGCCGAGGGTGGGGCGGAAACCGACCGGCGCGCGCCCGCCTCGGCGCTGCGCGACCAGGTCCTCGATCGGCCTCCGCACGCGGTATCGCCCGCCGCCGAGGTGTTCGCGCTCGATGCGAACCGGAGCGGCGGGGGCGGCGGGCGGCGCGGGCTCATGCCGGGGCTGTGCGGCCCGCTCCGGCGCGAGATCGGGCTCGCCGACCTCGGGGGCGGGTCGGACAGGACGGGCGCGCAGACGGGACAGCAGGCTCATGGTCGGGGCTCCTCGGTAGTGGGGTGCGCGGTGCGCCACCGCTCGATCACGGCGAGCGCCGCCGCCTCGGCGTCGGCGAGGACGGACTCGGGCACGTCGGCCAGGTCGTCCGGCTCGCCCTCGGGCTCGACGGCGACCTCGGGCGGCGCGACGGAATCTGTCGTGCCGTTCTCGGATCTCAGTTGCACGGCCAGCCACTCCCGCAGCTCGCCCGACGTGAGACCTCCGGCGGCGAGGAACTGGCGGCACACGTCCAGGTGCACGGGCCAGAGCGGATCATCCTCGCCGCCGACGGTGCCGAACTCGCGCCGCATTACCTCGGCGGCATGGGTTTCGAGCTGCGCGCCGGTCAGCGTGCCAGCGTTGATCTCCTCCAGCACGTCGTACGCCGCACTGACTACATCGGCATCCGTGGTCACTCGACTACCTCCGCGTCGATCGGTTCGGGGGCGGGCGCGGCTGGCAGAGCGGCACCGCCGCCACGTTCGGCCAGCGCGGCGAGCTGCGCCTCGCGTCCCTGTGCCAGTAGCTCCGCCGGGGATCGGCCCACCGTCACGTCCACACGCTCCGCCGCATTGAGCCCGAGCAGCTTGGCGAGTTCGGAGTCGGACGTGTTCACCGTCCGGGCAAGACTCGCGACGGCAGCAGAGTCGCCCGCCGCCTCGGCGACGGCGAGCTGTCGTAGGACGCGCTGGTTGGTCAGTCGCCGCCGCTCCAGGATCTCGGCGAGGGTGTCCTTGGCCGACGGCGGCGGGTTTCGCTTGCGGTGGCTCGCCACCGCCTGCTGTGCGCCGCCCACGCTGGTGTATCCGAGAGCGCCCGCGATCTCGCGCCACGAGAATCCGAGCACGCGCAGCGTGTGCGCCTCCTCGGCTCGTTCGCGGCTCTTGGCCAGCGGCATGACTTGCGGCATACCTGAGAAGTACCAGACGATGCGCACCGTCGTCTATATCGACTACTTTGATAGGTATTGTGGCGCAGTCGGTTTCACTAACACCGACTTTGGCCGGCGTTGTGCACCGCCCCGCCCTACTGCACAGCCTCGGGTGTCACCGGGCTGTGTGTCCGCGACCGCGACCGCCTCACCGCCGCTCACGCCGCCGAGTCGCCCTCGGTCGAAACTCTCGCCGTTCGATGAGGCTCGCCCTCTCGCCGCCCCCGGTAGGCCGCACTGGTCGGGGTGCGCTGACGGGGTGCGCGGGGTGCGCGGCCCCTATAGGGACCGCCGCGCACCCGCGCACTCCCCGCGCGGCCATCCGCGCACCTCCGCGCACCAACTGACAGAAAAGGTTCCCTGACCTGTGTATTTGGGTGCGCGGGCCTACCTGTCCGCGCACCTCCGCGCACCCCGCGCACCACAATGCCGATCCTGTGCAGTGAAGTCACATCGCACCAGGTCAGAGGGTGCGCGGAGTGCGCGGGTGCGATCCTGGCGGAATCGAGGGGCAAGCGAGCGGTGTTCCGGTCCCGATTCCGCGCACCGAGCGACGGGTTACAGCGCCGGATCGACGCCCGGCGACACGTGCCAGGCGGGGGCGTCTTCGGTGCCCGTGTTCGCGATCCTGTTCGTGCTCGACAGGCGTGCGACAGCGGCGCGGATACGGTCGCGGGATAGGTTCCCTCGCGCCTCGGCGGGCAAGGTGGACAGGGTGCGGGTCGATTTCCCGGGGTGCGCCTCGATCAGCGCGAGCGTGGCGGCGTTGTCGTCGTTCCGCTTCTCGACAGCCCGCTCGTGCTTCGGGTCGGCCCCGAGCGCGAGGCGGTGGTCGTCGCCGAGGGTCAGCAGTCCGCGATCCACATTGACACCATCCCGCCCGTACGCCGAGAACACGCGCAGGGTCTCCGGGCTCGGCGGTCCGTCCAGCTCGATCCGCGCGATAGCGTCGGGGAAACTCTCGATGCCGCTGTGCCCGCGCGCGCCCTTGTCGGTGTCCTTGCCGAGGTGGTGCACGACGACCAGCCCGGCGGCGTCGCACTCGGTCGCAAGCGACCGCAGCCCGGCCAGTACGGATACCACCTCGTCGCTGTTCTCCGAGACGCCGAGCGCGCCGAACAAGGTGTAGAGGCAGTCCACCACGATCAGCGAGCCGGGCGCGATCTCGCGCCGCCACCGCGCGCGCACCGCCTCGGTTCGCGCGTCGAGCGCCCGCTCGATACCGCGCAGCGACCGCAGATCGAGCCGATCAAGCGACTTCACCCCCGCTCGCGTGTACTCGCGGTGCAGCGTGTCCACGGGCATCTCGGTATCGAGCACGACCACCGTCGCCCCGTCGTCCAACACGACGCCGAACTCGCCGAGGAACTTGTCGCCGTCCACCGCCGCGCGCACCAGCTCGCGCACAACTGTCGTCTTGCCCGCCTTGCGCTCGGCGAACAGCCCGAGCACCGCGCCTCGCGAGATCAGCCGATCGACCACCCACGGCGTCGGGTCCGGCTCGTACGTCGCGAGGTCGATACGGCCCGGAATCGCAACGTCGGCGGCGGCGTGTTCGGCCTCCAGCCGCGCAGCCTCGCGGCGCAGCTCCAGCCGGTCCGCCTCGCGAGCGAGCGCCACGTCGAGCACCGCTCGATCGAGGTCGTCGGCGGTCATCGGTGTCATGGCCGCGACCTGCGTCGCCTCCGCACCGCAGGCGATCAGTTCGGCGGCGGTCACCCCGTAGCGCTCGCGGCGGCGGTCATCGAACCGGTCGCCGCCGCGAGATCGCCAAGCGACCCGGTTCGCCGCGCGCCACCGCTCGATCGCCTGCACCGCCCACGGCGCACCGTCGCCCACGCGCTCGACCTCGGCGACCGGAAACAGTGTGTCGCCGCTGATCCTGTTCGCCGACGCCCGACGCAGCGACCCCGCAACGTCGGCGGCGGCGCGCTTGGCCACTCGGCGCTCGCGTGCCGCCTCGGCGGCGATCCGTTCGCGATCGTCGCCGATCTCGGCGGGGTCGTCGGTCAGCGTGGCGTCGGCCCACTCGATGACCTCGGCGCGGGTCGGTTCCTGTCCGAGGTGGTGCGCGACCTCAACCGGCACGGCGTCGAGATCGCCGAGCGGGGTATCACCCGACACGTCGAGACCGACCCGGTGCGCGTACGTCGTGAGCAAGCGGCGCGCGTCATCGTCGGCCACCGCCTCGGCGACCGAGGTCTCGGGGTCCAGGCCGATCAGGTGCGCCAAGTGCGCGCCGGAGAGCCACCGCGCCCCGTCGGCGGGCGGCGCGAACGGCTCCGCCGAGTCGGCCTCGGGCGCGGTATTCTGGCGGTGGGACATGGGCGATTGGTCTCCCTCGTGTTCGTCGTGTTAATGGTGTCGAGCGCCGCTGTTGTTTCCGCCCCGAGGCCAAGCGGGTGGACAGCAGCGGCGCTCGCGTTGTTCTGGGAAAGATGCTGTGAGCGTGTCGATCACGTGGCGGCGCGGGCCATGAGGCACTGAGGGCACAGTTCCCCGCTGTCGCCGGAATACCAGCCGGGCGCGGACCCGAGCAGGGTCGCGACCGGATTGAACACGCCGTCGCCGGGCGTGCGGTCGCGCCCGCAGTCGTCGCACTGTACGGGCACGGCGGATCAGTCCTCGATCCCGAGCATCGCCCGCAGTCCGGCGGTGGGGACGAGGACGCGCTTGCCACCGTTGAGCTTCACCGCCGGGAGTTCCCCAGACGCGATAAGGCTGTAGCAGTAGGCCCGAGACAGTCCCAGAATCTCGGCGGCGCGGGTGACGGAAATCGTGGCGCGCGAACGGAGTTCGTCCGCGTCGGTGGTGGTCTGTGTAGCGGTCATATGAACACTGTGTCTGTAGATATGATCACTGTAAATACTGTACTGTTATCAACATGAAGTCGAGAACACCAGCACCGAAGCGGGGAGACGTGATCGACATCGGCTCTAACGAGCCCGATCACATGCGCGGTACGCCACCGGACTCCGGCGACCGGGTGCGCATCCGCTTGCACGACTACCCGGCTACGTTCGTCGTGAGGGTCCAGGGCACCGACGCCGGCCCCGTACTCACCGAACTGTCGGTCAGGGGCGACCCCGGCACACCTGTGGACGCGGCCTTACTGCGCTCGGTACCTGTGCGGAGGCTCGCTCACAGCGCGGCGGACTGGCACCGCCGCCTCGGCGGGCTGCTCGCATTCCCCGATGACGGCCCCGCCGCGCACAAGCGTCCCGAGGCGCAGGCAGACGTACCGGACCGAGTGGTCCGTGCCGCCGCGATAGCTCGCGCTGCGATCGCGGAAGGTAAGTCTGTCCGCGAGGCCATCGCCAACGAGCTGTCAGTCTCGAAACCTACCGCCAGCCGCGTAATCCGCCAGGCCAAGGACGCCGGATTGCTCGACACCGCCGATCTACCCAAGAAGCCAGGGCCGCGTCAGCGCGACCTCACGACCACCACCGACCACGAACAGGACCGATCATGATCGACACGACCACCACCGATCCCGGCGACGCCGCCGCCAAGCGCACCCGGCGCGCCGAGCCGATCACCAAGGCGACCAAGCGCAACGGCACGGTCGTTTACCGCTTCCGTATCGACCTCGGCGAGCGCCCCGCCGGCGGGCGCGACCGCCGCCGATTCGAGTACGCCAGCCTCGCCGAGGCCCGCCGGGAGTACCGCCGGATCTCGACCGAGGTCTCGGCGGGCACGTACTCCAAGCCCACCGCCTTGACCGTGGACGAAGCGATCGATCAGTGGCTCGCCGGGCGTCGGGGCATCCGCGAGGTGACCCGGCGCGGCTACGTGACTGCGCTCAAGCCCGTCCGACGGCACCTCGGCGGCAAGCAGCTCCAGAAGCTCACCAAGGCCGACGTGGACGGTCTGGTGACCACGATGCTCACGACCGGACGCCAGTCGGTCGTCCATCACCTGCCGAACTCTCGCGCCGGGCGCATCGTCGCGCTGGTCGAGCAGCACCCCGAGGGGATCACCTCGGGGCAGATTCAGGCGGCGTTTCCGGGGGAGGACGTGCACACGCGCCTCACCGACCTGGTGCGGGCGGGGCGAGTGGTCCGACCGCGCCGCGCCTTCTACCTGCCCGCCGCCGAGGGCACCGGCGACACGGCGGCGACGGTCGCGGCTCCGAGCGGAGTCAAGCCGATCACCGTCCGCGCGACGCTCACCGCGTTCCAGGCCGTCGTCCAGTCGTTCACCGATGAGGGCGTGCTCCCGCGCAACGTCGTCGCGCTGGTCGAGCGGCCCAAGGATCGCACCGCCACGGAGGACGACGACGTGAGCGACGACACCGCGACCGAGCGCACGTTCAAGTCGTGGACGGCGACCGAGGCGGAGACCTTCCGCGAGGCGGTCCGAGGGCACCGACTGTTCGCGTGCTGGCTGTTGAGCCTGTACGGGCTGCGCCGCTCCGAGGTGCTTGGCCTGCGCTGGTCGGCGATCGACCTCGACACCGCCACCGTGTCGATCCGGCGCGGTCGGGTGTCCGTGGGGTCCACCACCGTGGTTGGCGCGCCCAAGTCCGAGCGCGGCAAACGGGACCTCCCGATCCCGGACGACCTGGCCGACGCCCTCCGCGCGCTCAAGGTCCAGCAGAAACGCGAGGCGCTGGCGGTGGGCGTCCCGTGGTCGGACGAACGGTTCATCGCTGCCCGCGAGGACGGCGAGCCGGTCCGGCCCGAGTGGTACAGCGATGAGTTCCACCGCGTGCGGACGCGGGCCGGGCTGCGCCGGATCAAGCTGCACGGACTCCGGGACACTTCCGTGACGCTCATGCTCGATCGCGGCATCCCCGTGCACACCGTCGCGGGGTGGCACGGTCACGATCCGGCCATGAGCCTCGGCGTCTACGCGGACGTGAAGAAGGCCGACGAACTGCGCACTGCTGGCGCGGCGCTGTTCGGGTAGGCGCTCGGCCCACAGTTGGGCCACGGAATCCCGCTGCGATCGCGCTGGGACAAATTAGGGACACGGATGGCGATCTAGTCGTGCCCTGAGAATGAAGAAACCCCCTCCGACGCTGGTCGGAGGGGGTTTCTTGTTGTGCGCCATCAGGGACTCGAACCCCGAACCCGCTGATTAAGAGTCAGCTGCTCTGCCAATTGAGCTAATGGCGCGTGCTCGCTCGCTGCGTGCTGAGATACCTTAGCAAGGCGCATCGGAAAATATGAAATCGCCAGCTCAGGGCCTATTTCGGGGCGATGGCGGGGCGCCGTGGGCGCGGGTGCTGGCAGGGAGCGGGTGCTCGTGCTTAGCTGGGCGCATGACCCATCCCGGAATACCCGCCGCTGCGGGCGCCGCCGAGGCGCTCAGGCCGCCGGCCCATCAGGTCTCGCCACGCGCGAAGACGTGGTGGGCGGTGCGCGCCGCGATCCGCTGGGTGGTGGTGATCCCGGTGGTCACGGTGGTCCTCGCGGTGATACCGGACGTGCCCTGGTACGTCGCCGTCGCGGCGTTCCTCGTGCTGGCCGCGGCGTGCGCGGCGCACCTGATCGTGATGCCGCGGTTCCGGTACGCCTTCCACCGGTGGGAGATCAACCAGGTGGCGGTGTACTCGCAGGAGGGGTGGCTCACCCGCAGCCGCGTGCTGATCCCGGTGTCACGGGTGCAGGTGATCGACACCGTCGCCGGGCCGCTCGAGCGGGCCTTCGGTCTCTCCACCGTCACCGTGACCACGGCCTCGTCGGCGGGAACGGTGCGGATCTCGGGCCTGCCCACGGAGACGGCGCACGCGATCGCCGCCGGTCTCACGGTGAGCGCCGCGGAGGACTCCGATGACGCGACCTGACGAGGCCGAGTGGAACCGGTTGTCGCCGTGGGGCATCGGCACCCGGGTGATCAAGGCGGTGCCCTCGCTCATCCCCGCCCTCGTCGGCGTGTTCTTCCTGGGCCGCGCCGCAGGACCGATCTTCTTCGTGATCGGCGGCGTGGCGCTCAGCGCGGTGGTGGGCCTGCTGCCGTGGCTCACCACCCGCTGGCGGGTCACGGACGATCAGCTCGAGCTGCGCCACGGCCTGATCCGCAAGGTCTCCGCCACCGCCCGCCGCGACCGCATCCGCAGCGTCGACGTCACCGCCGGCCCCATCGAGCGGGCGCTGAAGCTCCGCAAGGTGGTCGTCGGCACCGGCGTGGGCGGCAAGGAGTCCGCGCTCGTCCTCGACCCCATCCCCGCCGACGTCGCGGAGCATCTGGGGCGGGAGCTGCTGCGCCGCACCGCCGCGCCGGCCAAGGCGCCCGCGGGCGCACCGTCGGCCCCCGCCGGGCGGGGGGCCGACGACGGCACCGCACCGCCCGCCCCGGCCGCGCCGGAGGAGGAACTGGCGCGCCTGCAGCCCGCGTGGATCCGCTTCGCGCCCTTCTCGCTCACCGGTTTCGCGGTGGTGGCGGCAGGGGTCGGCATCGGGTTCCGCATCGTCGACGAGGCCGGCCTGCGCGAGCGCGGCTCGGAGCTGGCCGAGTCCTGGTTCGCCCGGCTCCTCGACCTCGGGCCCGCCGTGGTGATCCCCGGCGCGGTGATCCTCGTGGTCGTGCTCGCGGTCCTGGTATCCGTGCTGGCCTACGTGCTCGCGTTCTGGGGGTTCCGGCTGGTGCGCCGCTCCGACGGTGCCCTGCACACCACCCGCGGCCTGATCTCCACCGTGGCTGCCACGATCGAACGCAAGCGGGTCCGCGGCGTGCAGCTGCACGAGCCGGTGCTGATGCGCATCCCAGGCGGCGCGAAGCTCCGCGCCATCGCCACCGGAACGGACCGCAACCCCACGCTGCTGCCGCCCGCGCCGCGCGCCGAGGCCGTGCAGGTGGCCGACGAGATCCTGGGCCGGCCCGGCGTCGTGGAGGCCCCGCTGGCCCCGCACGGGCCGGTGGCGTTGCGCCGCAGGTACACCCGCGCGCTGCTGGGCGCGGTCCTGCCGGTCGCGGTGCTCATCGCCCTCGCCGTCGTGGCGCCGGGCGCGTGGACGGTGCTCCCGCTCGTGGCCGCCGTCCTGGTGGCCGGGCTCGCGGTGGCGGCGGCGCGGGTGCGGTACGCGAACCTCGGCACCGTCACCGACGGCGATGCGGTGGTGCTCGGGGCGGCGACGCTCGCCCGGACCCGCACCGCCCTCGAGTTCGACGGGGTGATCGGATTCGGCACCCGGGAGACCTTCTTCCAGCGCCGGGCCGGCGTCGCGACGCTGACCGTCGCGACCGCGGCCGGCGCCTTCGGCGCGGTGGACGTGACGCCCGGGCGCGCGGCGGAACTCGCGCGCACCGTCGAACCCGAGATCGTGACCGGATTCGTGGACGTCAGTGGGGCGTGAGGCGGTACAGCTTGATGGTGCGGTCGCCGGCCCAGCCGATGTAGTCGTCGTAGGCGGGCCACACCGCGACGATGCTGGGCCACAGGCGATCCCGGTCGGCATCGCTCAGCCTGGCCGCCCGGATGGGGATGCGGCGCGTCCCCAGCAGCACCTCCGCCTCCGGGTTCGCCTCGAGGTTGTACGACCACGCGGGGTGGTGCTTCTGACCGAAATTGGAGGCGATCACCACGAAGTCCTCGCCGTCGCGCACGTACAGCAGGGGCGTCGCCCGGGCGATTCCGCTGCGCCGGCCCACGGAGGTCAGCGTGAGCTGGGGAAGCAGGGCCTCGGGGATGAGATGCACCGAACCGCCGCTGATCCGCGTGACGGCCTTGTCCAGCGGCACGGTGGCGCGCACCATGCGGGAGACGGCGCGATGTCGCCCGAGCTGCAGGAATCGCGCCTTGAGGTCACCGCTGATCGCCATGGCGGCAGTGTAATGAACCCGGCGCGCCCGCGCGGTCGATCAGCGGGTCGCGAGCCGTGCCCCGCCCGCGCCGCGCAGGATCGCGTTCAGCGAGTAGTACTGGGTGAGCCGCTGGGTGATGCGGCCCGAATCGCGATCGGTGAGGGTCACCGCGTCGGTGATGATGCCCAGCGCGGCGTTGTCCGTGGTGCGGATCAGCGGCCCGCCGCTGTCGCCCTGCGTGGTCACGATATCGGCGACCACCCAGTCGTTGACCACCTTGGTGACCTTGCCGCACCGTCGCCCGTTCACCGAGCCCAGCTGGCACACCGGATCGCCCACCCGGGCGGTGCCCACGGACCGCGGCGCCGCGCCGGGTGCCGTGGCCAGCATCTTCACCTGCGGATCGGTGAGCCGGAAGGTGGCCCAGTCCGGGCCGAACGGGTCCACGGGCGAGTAGTGGCCCGGGCGGCTCGGATCCTCCTTGACCTCGGGCGACTTCGACTGCACGACCTCGCCCACGATCCACTTCTTGACGCCCACCGGCTGCTGCGGCGCGCCGCAGTGCCCTGCGGTCACGCCGAGCCGCTCACCGTTCGGGGCGGTCACGGCGAAGCCCATCGTGCACTGCAGCGATTCGAACCTGCCTCCGCCGAGGGAGCGCTGCAGGATGTCGATGCGGTCGCCGGGGGCCACCGAGGTGGGGGCGGGGGTGTGGGTGGGCGCGGTGCTCGGCTTCGGGGTCGCGCTGGGCGCGCCGGGCTTCGGCGTCGCGCTCGACGGTGTCGCGGCGGGAGTCGTGGGCGCGGCGGGGCCGGGCGTGCCGGAGGCCGCACCGGGGGTCAGGAGCGAGCCCGCCACCAGAACGGTGACCACCCCGATCGTTCCGCGTCGCAGTGCCGCATCGATGCGCGTCCCGTCGGTCAAGGTCGAACCCTCCTGGGTCTGGGGATGTGGGCGAGGCGCGCGTGGCAAAGCGCCGCAGAAAGCCGCCGCCGAGCCTACCATTCCGCTTGACTGGCTCGATCGAGATCAGTTTGCCGAAATGGGATTTCGCCGCTTGAGTAGACCATGCACGAACAGCGAGTTTCGGTTCCTGGACCCTGAGGAGAACCCCCGTGTCTGACCAGACCTATCAGACGATCGCAGTAACGCTGTACTTCGCAGCAATGCTGTACATCGGTTGGAGTGCGTACCGGAAGACGCGTGACAACCTCGACGAGTACATGCTCGCGGGGCGCGGCCTCAAGCCGTGGGTGGCGGCGCTCAGCGCCGGCGCGTCGGACATGTCGGGCTGGCTCCTGATGGGCCTGCCCGGCGCGATCTACCTCAAGGGGCTCGTCGAGGCGTGGATCGCGATCGGCCTCACCGTGGGCGCGTGGCTGAACTGGAAGTTCGTCGCGCCGCGGCTGCGTTCGTACACCGAGGTCGCGGGCAACTCGATCACCATCCCCAGCTTCCTCGAGCACCGGCTGCGCGACCGTTCCCGGTCGCTGCGCATCGTGTGCGGGCTGATCATCCTCGTGTTCTTCACGTTCTACGTCTCCAGCGGCATGGTCGCCGCCGGGAAGTTCTTCGACAGCACCTTCGGTGTGCAGTACATGCACGGCATGCTCATCGTCGCCGCGGTCACCATGATCTACACGTTGTTCGGCGGCTTCCTCGGCGCCACGCTGACCGATGTCGCGCAGGGCCTGCTCATGCTCGCTGCGCTGGTCGCGGTTCCCATCGCCGCCCTCATCAAGGTGGGCGGCCCGCAGGTCACCGTCGACACCGTGAACTCGGTGAACCCGGACTTCTTCAGCCTGTTCGCCGGCGGCACGGCCCTGGGGATCGTCTCGGCCGCGGCCTGGGGCCTCGGCTACTTCGGCCAGCCGCACATCATCGTGCGGTTCATGGCGCTGCGGTCGCCGCAGGAGGCCACCACGGCCCGGCGGTTCGGGATCAGCTGGATGGTGGCCACAGCCGTCGGCGCCATCGCCACGGCGTTCATCGGCATCGCCTACTTCGCGCTGCACCCGGAGAGGGCGCCCAAGGACGCCGAGACCGTGTTCCTGGTGCTGGCTCAGATCATGTTCCACCCGTTCGTGGCCGGTCTGGTCCTGGCCGCGGTGCTCGCCGCGATCATGTCCACCGTCTCCTCGCAGCTGGTGGTCTGCTCGTCGGCGTTGGTGGAGGACCTGTTCAAGATCTTCGCCGAGAAGACGGGCCGCACCACCCGGATCAGCGACAAGACCTACGTCCTGCTCGGCCGGATCGGCGTGCTCGTGGTCGCGGTGGTCGCGGTGCTGCTCGCGATCGACCCGTCGGACAGCATCCTCGACCTGGTCGGGTTCGCCTGGGCGGGCTTCGGCTCGTCCTTCGGTCCGATCGTGATCCTCGCGCTGTTCTGGCGGAAGCTCACCGCGGCCGGCGCGCTGTCCGGCCTCATCGTCGGTGCCGCGGTCGCCTTCGCCTGGGGCCAGTGGCCCCCGTTCGACCTGTACGAGATCGTCCCCGGATTCCTGGCGAACCTGGTGGTCGCGGTCGGCGTCAGCCTCGCGACCTTCAAGCCCGACGATGCCGTCGAGGAGGAGTTCGACCGGGCCGCGCGGCTCGCGGCGAGGGTCCCCGCGTAGCCGAATCCGGTTGCCGGGCGGGTCAGGCGGTGGCCTCGCAGAGCGACTGCACCATCGCCTCCCATTCGAGCCGGACGGCGGTGTCGACGGGGGAGAGGTGACCGAGCAGCGCCGAACAGGTGCCGCCGGCGTCGTACAGTTCGATCGCGGCGCCGGGGCCCGTCCGCACCACCGCGCAGCCGTCGACCCGCGCCAGGTCGATGTCCACGGCGGCGTCGGCGAAGCCGGTGAGGAGCCGCGGCCCCTCGGGCAGCGCCGCGTGGATCGTGCCGCGGCAGGCCTGCGCCACGCCCTCGGAGATCACCGCGAAGTCGACGGGGAGCGCAGTGTCGCACAGGAACTCGAAGACCCGGGGGATCCACTCCGGCGCGATCGGGCGGTATCGGTCGGGGCCCTGCGCGCACAGCACGCGGAGCCGCCCGCGGCCGCCGCGCAGGATCGCGTCGATCTCCGCCGCGCCCGGGCCGTCCGAGGGGGCGCACGGCGCGGCCCCGAACACCATCTCGCGGTGCGGGTCCGACGGTGCCAGGTGCCCGAGGGCGCGCACCACCATGCGGTCGGAGTCCCCGGTCACGAACGCCCGGTGCAGCGCGGCGCCCCGCCGGTCCGTGAGCCCGACCATGCTGGCGTCCGCCGGCCCGCCGGGGGTGTCGTCGTCGGTCACCGCGCCCACCACCACGTCCGGGGAGAACCGCAGGGCGATCCGGCCCTCCGTCACGGTGAACTCCTCGCCGCATCGGGTGGGGCGGGCGTAGCGACCCTCGTGCGCCAGCGTGGCGACCATCGACTCGGTGACCGCCACCGCCGTGTCGAGCAGCGGGAAAGCCCCGGCGACTTCAGTGGCGGACGCGCCGTCCACGGACGCCGGGCCCGCCGCGCGCTGCAGCGGGCACCGTCCCCGGTCGCGGCCGCATCCGGGGCAGGGCCGGCCCATCAGTACACGTCCCGCACGTAACGCTTCTCCCGCTTCAGGGCGGCGACGTACTCGTCGGCGTCGTCCGCGCCGCGGCCCCGCTGCGCGGCGATCACCTCCCGCAGCGCGCGGTCGACGTCCTTCGCCATGCGCGAGGCGTCGCCGCAGACGTAGAAGTGTCCGCCGTCCTCGAGCCAGGCGTACAGCTCCGCCGCGGCCTCGAGCATCCGGGTCTGCACGTACACCTTCTCCGCCTGGTCCCGCGAGAACGCGAGGTCCAGGCGGTGCAGCACGCCCGACTCGGTGAACCCGGCCAGCTCGTCCGCGTAGATGAAATCGCTCGCGCGGTGCTGGTCGCCGAACAGCAGCCAGTTGCGCCCCGCGGCGGAGGACGCCGCCCGCTCCTGCAGGAACGCCCGGAACGGGGCGATGCCCGTGCCCGGGCCCACCATGATCATCGGCCGGTCGGGGTCGGAGGGGACCCGGAACGCGGCGTTGGGCTGCAGGTGGATTCCGATCTCCTCGGTCTCGCCGCACCGGTCCGCGAGGTACGTCGAGCAGACCCCGTGGTGTTCGCGGCCCGTGTCCGCGCTGTGGCGCACGGCCGCGACGGTGAGGTGGATGCGGTCGGGACTGGCCAACGGGCTCGAGGAGATCGAGTAGGCCCGCGGCTGGAGCGGGCGCAGCAGCTCGGGCAGCTCGCCGGGTTCGAGGCGCGCGCCCTCGCAGCCCTGCAACAGGTCGACCACGTCGCGACCCCACAGCCAGTTGTCCAGCGTGTCGCGCTCGCCGCGCGCCAGCACCGCCGCGAGCTCGGAGTCGGGGGCCCGCTCGGCGAGCTTCTTCAGCAGGTCCTTCGACGGTGTCGAGATCTCCCAGTCCGTGGTCAGGCGCGCGGCGAGCCGCTCACCGCCGACGTCCGCATCCGGGTCGGCGCCGAGCGTCTCCAGGACCGCCTCCACGAGCCCGGGGGCGTTGCGGGGCACCACGTTCAGCGCGTCCCCGGCCGCGTACTCGATGCCGCTGCCGGTGAGGTCGAACTCGAAGTGCCGGATCTCCTTGGCGCTCCCCGCACCGGACAGGAGCCGGTTCTCCACGAGCCGGGAGGGGAAGGGGTTCTTCTTGTTCCAGCGCGATCGGGGCTTCGACGGTGCCGCGGCCGTCGCCGCCGCGGCGGGCACCGCTGCGCTGTCCGAGGGATCGAGGTGCGCCGCCTCGGCCCGCAGGCGGGCGACCACCTCGGCGAGCCACGCCGCGGCCGGCTCCTCGAAGTCCACATCGCAGTCCACCCGCGGGGCGAGGCGGGAGGCGCCCAGCTGCTCGAGGCGGGTGTCGAGGATCTGGCCGGCGCGGCAGAAGTCCTCGTAGCCGCTGTCGCCCAGCGCGAGCACCGAGAACGCGAGGTGCTCGAGGCGCGGGGCGGTGTCGGCGGAGAGCGCCTCCCAGAACAGCTCCGCGTTGTCGGGCATCTCGCCCTCGCCGTAGGTCGAGGTGACCACCAGGAGGTGTGATGCGGCGGCCAACCGCTCGGGGTCGGCGTCGTCGAGCGCCGCGAGATCCGCACCCAGTCCGTTCTCCCGCAGCAGCGCGACCAGCCGCTCGGCGAGGTCCTCGCTGTTGCCGGTCTGCGTGCCGTACAGCACGGTGGCGTGCAGGGTGGCGGCGCCCGCCGTGTCGCCCTGCTCGGCCTGCGCGGCTGCGAGGCCCGCCAGGAACCCGGACAACCAGGCCCGCTGGTCCACGGTGAAGACGTCGACCAGCGGCGACGAGTCCGCCTCGGGCAGAACGTAGGTGGGGGCGCTCATGCCAGGGTCTCCTTCGCGAATCGCACCAGGTCCGGCATCGCCGACTCGACCAGCATGGCGTTGACCACGGCGCCGTCGAGGACCGCCGCGTTACGGGCGCGGTGATGCAGGATCCAGCCGTACGTGCTGGGGGCGTCCATGCGCAGCACGTTCCGATCCTCCAGAGAGGTGGTGTAATCGCCGAGCCGCTTCGTCGCGATCAGTGCCGCCAGCTCGGCGTCCTCGTAGCCCTCGAGGCGCGCCCGCAGGTACTTGGTCAGCCGCTGCCGCACCGCGAAGTCCTCGGTGAGCACCAGGTTCCGGGCGCGGGCCGCCACCCGCGGATCGTCGTGCCCCGTGGCGTTCGGTTCGCGCTCGGCAGCCACCTCCTGGGCCAGCGACAGCACCGTGAACGAGGAGAGCAGCGAGAACGCGTGCGCGGAACGGGTATCGCCGAACCGGGGTGCGGCCCCGCCCTCGACCGGCGTCCCCGCACGCAGTGACCGCTTGAACTCACGGAGACGGTCCGCGGCGACGGCGCCGGCGAGTTCGTCGAGAAGGTCCTTGCGGCCGTGGGCCGCCCAGATCCGGTCGGCGTCCTGGTAGTGCAGCAGCGCGATCGGAGTGCCGACCACGATCTGCTCCCGCGTCGTGGTCCAGTCGTCGAGGAGCCGGGTCGCCAGCGGGGATCCGGTGGCCTCGACGTGCCAGGCGAGCATGGTCCGCGCCGCCTCCTCGTGGAACGGCGGCGTGTCCGGCCCGGTGAGCGGGCTCAGGTGCAGCGATCCGCTCGCCGCCCGCGCGACCGAGCCGCTCGGGTCGTACTGGTAGACGAAGCCGCCGCTCATGCCGTTGCCGAGCCCCTTGCCGAAGCCGCCGAGGTTGAGTACCGCGCCGCCTGTCATGTACTCGCAGCAGTACTCGCCCACGCCCTCCACCACGGCGGTGGCCCCGGAGTTGCGCACCGCGAACCGGTCGCCCGCCTCCCCCTGGACGAAGGTGCGGCCGCCGGTCGCGCCGAACAGCGCGAAGTTGCCGATCAGCACGTTCGCCCCGGGATCGGTTCCGCCGCCGCCGGGCGAACGCACCGTGACGCGGCCGCCGCACTGGCTCTTGGCCACGCCGTCGTTGGCGGTCCCGGTGTGCTGCAGGTCCATTCCGTCGGTGCAGAACACCCCGTAGGACTGGCCGGCGCTGCCGTGGGTGCGGATCCGCACCGCACCGTCGGCGAGGAACCGGCGGCCGCGGTCGTCGGTCGACACCGCCGGGTGTGGATCGGGGACCGTGACGCCCTCGAAGCCGCCGCGCTGGTCGGCGTCCGGGTGGGTGAGCAGCCGCTCCAGGTCGATCGCGAGCTGGCCGCCGACCGACTTGTTCGGGTTGGCCAGTTCCACACCCGAGACGGTCACGGTCTCGGCGCCGCCGAGGAACAGCCGGTCCCGGACCTCGGCCAGCAGGCGGTCGTCCACCGCGTAGTCCTTCTCCAGGTACACCGGATCGGCGATGGTGCGTGCCGCCGGCGCGTGCAGCATCTGCCGCACGTCCAGGTGCCCGACGGCGGACGGATGTTCCAGGAGCTGCAGGAGATCGGTGCGGCCGCGCGCCTCCCGCAGCGACCGCAGCCCCAGCCGGGCCAGCAGCGCGCGCACGTCGTGCGCGATGTTCAGCAGGTACTGCGCGAGCGCGCGCGGGTCACCGTCGAACACCTCCGGGTTGGTGGTCAGCCCGGCCGGGCACTTGAGGTTGCAGTTCTTGGCCATGACGCACTTGAGCATCATGAGCGCGGTGGTCCCGAACTCGAAGGAGTCGCCGCCCAACAGGGCGGAGACCACCACGTCGCCGCCGGTCTGGTGCGCGCCCGAACAGCGCAGGGTCACCTTGTCGCGCAGGCCGTTCGCGACCAGGGCCTGGTGCACCTCGGCCACCCCGATCTCCGCGGACCGCCCGGCGTACTTGAGGCTCGTCACCGCGGCCGCGCCCGTGCCGCCGGTGTTGCCGGCCACGTTGATCACGTCCGCTCCGGCCTTCGCGACGCCGACCGCGATCGTGCCGATGCCCTCCGAGGAGACCAGCTTGACGATCACTCGCACCCGGGCCGCCTTGCAGTCGTGGATCAGCTGCGCCAGGTCCTCGATCGAGTAGGTGTCGTGATGCGGTGGGGGAGAGATCAGTTCGATGCCGGGGGTGCCGCCCCGGGCGGCGGCGATGTCGACGGTGACCTTCGGCCCCGGAAGCTGCCCGCCCTCGCCGGGCTTGGCGCCCTGCCCGATCTTGATCTCCAGCTCCTGCAGCATCGGGTCCGCGAGGTAGCCGGACCAGATCCCGAATCGTCCGGAGGCGAACTGCTTGATCCGCGATCCGCGGACGGTGCCGTACCGGGTGCGGTGCTCGCCGCCCTCGCCGCAGTTGGACATGCCGCCCACCATGTTGGTGCCGTGCGCGACCGCCTCGTGCGCGGTCGCGACGAGCGCGCCGTGGCTCATGGCGCCCGACGCGAGGGTGCGGGTGATCTCGTGCGCGGGCTGCACCTCGTCCACGTCGACGGAACTCGGGGCGGCGCAGAGCAGTTCGAGGTACCGCCGGGCCCGGCCGCTGGCCGTGATCTCGGCGCCGGTCGCGGGATTCGCGTGGACGGTGAGCTCCTCGCCGAAGGCGTCGCGGAGGAAGTCCGCGAATCCGGCGTAGGCGGCGTCCGCGTCGTGCGCGGGAGTCCCGGTGAGGCGCACCGTGAACCGGCCCTCCGAGGCGGAGTCCACGGTGAGCCCGCGGGTGGGGAGGCTCGCGTTGCCCTCCAGGGAGAACCGGGCCAGCTCGCGGTGGAACTCCTGCGCCGTGGTCAGCATGGTGACGTCGGCGGGCAGGGCGAGCACGTCCCGCAGTGCCGACGGGCGCCGTTCCCGCTCGACCAGCGTGGCGGCGAGGAACTCGCGGTAGCCGTCGGTGATCTCGAAGCCGTCGATCTGCCGGGGCAGCAGGGCCTTGAAGCCGCTGTTGCGGTAGGCGTCGTCGTCGAGCCCGAACGCGTCGTCGAGGCGGGAGAGCGTGAGCAGGCGCAGCGCGGTCGACCCGATGCCGTCGGGCCCGGTCAGCGCCAGCGGCTCCTCGGCCATCCGGGTGAACCCCCGGACGGCGTTGATGCCGTACGAGTGGCCGGCACCGTCGGAGCGTTCCTTGAACAGCCCGAGCAGCGGCACCTCGCGCTCCTCGTTCACGGAGGCGGCGCGGGCGTGCCACTCGCTGTTGGCCTGCGCGATGCGGGCGAAGCCGACGCCGCCGACGGGGGCGTCCAGGTGCGGGAAGTACCGGGCCAGAACCGGATCACGCGTATCGAGGTAGTTGGGTTCGAAGAACTGGCCGCCGATGTACGACTCGGCGGTGCACAGGCCGACCCGGCCCATCGTCTTCGCGAGGGACTTCTCCGCGGCCTTGCGAAACCGGTCGAAGGCGCGGTCGGTGTCGGTGAGTTCCGTCGCGGGCGCGGCGGCGGAGGGGAACTTCTCCTCCGCCCGTAGCCGCGCGGACAGCGAATACACCGCGGACGCGCCGAATCCGAGGGCCGCGGCGATGTGGTGGGAGGAGGGGAGCTGCCCGCTCTCGGCGATGAGCGAGAGCCGCAGCCGCAGACCGGTCTCGGTGAGGCGCACGTCCACCGCGGCCAGCGCGAGCAGCAGCGGGAGGGGCGCGTTCTCGGTCGAGACGGCGCGGTCGCTCAGCACGGCGATGCCGCCGCCTGCGCGCGCGAACTCCTCGACGGCGTCGCAGAGCCGCTCCACGGCATCGACCACCGCCGTGGCGTTCGCCTCCTCGTCGCCGACGTGGGGGCGGTAGAGGAGATCGAAGTGCTGTACCGGCGTCACCCGCTGGTCGCGGAGCTTCACCATGTCCAGGTGGCTGAGGATCGGCGATTCGACCACGATCTGCGGGGCGGTGCGGCCGTGGCCCACAGTGCCCGAGTTGCCCAGGGCCACTCGCATGCTCATCGCATCGGCCTCGCGAATGGAGTCCAGCGGCGGGTTGGTCACCTGCGCGAACCGCTGGGAGAAGTACTTCGCCATGCCGCCCTCGTGGTCGGACAGGGCGTTGATCGCGTTGCCGTAGCCCATCGCGGAGATCCGCTCCGCCCCGTCGGCGAGCATGGGGTCGAGGAGGAACCGGAAGCTCTCCTGGTTGAGCGAGTAGGCGACGTACCGGCCGTGCACCGTGAGATCGCCGGGGTAGCCGAGGGTTCCGGTGTCGCGGCGGCTCTGCTCGGGTTCGATGTCGGCGAGGTTCACCCGGTCCGCCGCGAGGAGAGCCGCGTAGTCGCGGCGCGCCGCCAGCAGCTCGAGAGCCTCGCGGGTGCGGCGCACCCGCCCGCCGGCGCGGTGATCGACGTACAGCATGCCGCCGGCCTCGATCCGGCCGCGATGGGTCACCGTCTCCGCGGGGAACGGGACCTGTCCGGCCTCGGACGCGACGACCACGTACTCGTCGGTCTCGACGGTGCGGAGCGGGCGCAGGCCGAGCCGGTCCAGCCGGGCGCCCACCACGTCACCGTCGGAGAAGATGAGGGCCGCGGGGCCGTCGTTCTTCTCCTCGCTCAGCGAGAAGTACTCGAACATGTCCCGGATCTCGGCCGGCAGCGCACCGTCGTTTTCCCAGGCGGGAGGCATGAGCGAGACGACGGCCTCGACCAGGTCGACGCCGTCGTCGACGACGCGGCTCTGCAGGGACTGATCGAGCCGGCTCGAGTCCGACTGCCCCGGCGGCCGGACGATGGTGCGCGACTTGGCCCGGGCGACGGCGTCGTCGGCGAGGCGGTTCTTGCGGTCCGTGTTGAGCTCGCCGTTGTGGGCCATCAGCCGGAACGGCTGGGCCATCGACGGGTGCGGCTCGGTGTTGGTGGAGAACCGGGTGTGGAAGTACAGGGTGCACACCGAGTGTCGCGGATCGGCGAGGTCGGTGAAGTACCGGATCACCTCGCCGGCGTTGAGCCGGCCCTTGAGGGTCTGGGTGCGGGTGCTCAGTGACAGCGGGTACAGGCCCGCGAGTTCGGGGGTGCCGTAGGCGCTCTGCTCGATGGCGAGGAGCGCGGCGTTGGCGGCGCGGTCCAGCTCCGCCGAGGAGGCGTCGTCCGGGGCGGCGAACACCCACTGGGTGATGGGCAGCTGGTACTGCAGCGCGGCGGGGCGGATCGCGGTGGGGTCGACGGGCACATCCCGCTCGAGGATCACCGCGAAGCCGTGCTCGGCCAGCGTGGTGTTCACCAGCGCACGTGCCGCGGGGGCCTGGGCCGGGTCGGACGGCAGGAACAGGTTGGCGACGCCGAACCGCCCGCGCTCCAGGTGGCGCCCGGTGATCGCGCGGAAGAACTCCACGGACAGGTCCACGTTGACCCCCGCGCCGTCGCCCACGCCCTCCGCGGACATGCCGCCGCGGTGGGGGATGGCGCACAGCGCGTGCTCGCCGTGGGCGATCACGTCGTGGTGCTGGGTGCCGTCCTTGCGGGTGATGAAGCCGACGCCGCAGGCGCTCGACTCCCGGGTGGGGTCGTACAGACCGGTACGTGCTTCGTTCAACGGATCACTCTCGCTCGGGACGCTCTGCCTGAAGTCAGAATGGTAAGGCTAACCTTATGGATGCGCCATGTGTGATCGGTCACGCCGGGACCGCGGGCGTGCGCGAGCCCACGGCACTGCTGATACCTCCCTCACATTCGATACCCCGGATGGAATGACTCGGCCCGTCCGCTGCCTTGATCCGGAACATGGTGACAACGGAATGTGGAATCGACGCCGATCACGGGGGCCGGCCACTGGACTCCTCCGAGGTGGCCTTCGCGGCCCGTCATGGCGTGTTCGTCGGGTACTCCGCTCTGGCAGACGGGCGGCTCGATCACGAGGCCCTGTCGGCGGCGTACAGGGATCTGCACCGCGCCCACGTATCGCTGGGGTTCAGGATCGTGCCTGACGGCACGGGACTCTCGTTCGCCCCCGGCGTCGGCCCCGTCGGTGAACCGCGTGTCGTCACGGGAGAGGATCCCCGGCGGGTTCTCACGGGCTCGACGGAGGTGTTCGAGCAGGCCGACAGGCTGGCACACCTGGACGTGGTCACCGGTGCCGACCTGGTCCGGGTGAGTCTGTTGGTCCACCACTCCATCGCGGACGGGCGCCACGGCATGGCGCTCATGACCGAACTGTGGGAGCGCTACGGCTCGTACGAACGGAACGGGACGGCGTTGCCGCACCCCGCGCGGGCCTTCCCCGTGTCGGAGGAGAACCTGCTCGGATTGGCCCATCCCGCACCAATGTTCGGGCCGGGGGACACTGTGGCGGGCGGGGCGGTGGCCGCTCGGGTGGCGCCCCGTCTGGCCGTTCCACCCGGGTACCGCTTCAGCGCTGCGGAGACGAGCGACCTCCGCGATCGCGCCAAACAAGCAGGGCTGACGCTGAACGCCTACGTCTCCGCGGCCATCGCACGGGCGCACGACGAGCGCGGGGAGACGCCACTGCTCTACACCTACCCGGTGGATCTACGGGGGAGTGCCGAACCGTCCGTCCCGGTGACGGGAGTGACGAACCTGATCGGGAACGCCGTCGTGTCCGTGCCCGCTGGGGAGGCGCTCGTCGACTCGGCGCACCGCATCCGGAACGCACTGAGTGAGGACATCGCCTCGGGTGCCGTGATCGATGCCCGCCCGGGTGGCGTCTCGCCCGTGATGGAGGCCGATGACAGTGGCCACTACGTGTTCAGTACCAACTGGGGTGTCGTGCCGCGAATGAACGGTGCGGAGGGGCTGTCGATCATCGACTTCGACGGATTCTTCTCGCAGCCGCTTCCCGTCGCCGCCTACGCCGAAAGCAGCGGTCGAAGCTATCGCGCGTACGTCATCCACACCTTCGAGGGGCGACTGAACATCGCCGTCGTGGACCACCGACAGGGAGAGGGCTCGGATCTCGTCGAGAGGATCCGCCGCGAACTCACCGCAACGCTCGTTCGATGAAGGCGGGGCACGCCGCAGTATCCGGAGTATCCGGGGACAGAGTGCTCGGAAGTGTGGAGTTTCCCGACTCGTGAACTCGGCTCTGAGACAGGATTTATCAGGCCGATCTTTGGTCTAGTGAATATCTGATACTGTCCGCGCATGACTGAACCGAGCAACCAGGGTTCGACCATGCCGCCCGTGATCAAGGCCGCGTGGATCGTGTTCGCTGGGCTGATTCTCGCCGGCCTGATGGTCTGGCAGCCGTGGGGCAACAGCGAGCCTCAAGCAGTCACGGTCAAGGACGGTGCGAAGCCGCGAGCCGGGAGCGTGATCATTGGAGATGGCGTCGATGTGGACTGCGTTCGTCTTGGTGACAACCTGACCTGCAACTGGCCGAAATAGCGGGCTCGGACGACGTGACGGACGATGAGCTGTGCGCAGACACGAAAAACCCGGCCTCGCAACGAATCCTGTTGCAAGACCGGGCTTTTCATCCGGGGTGGATGACGGGACTCGAACCCGCGACAGCCAGAATCACAATCTGGTGCTCTACCAACTGAACTACACCCACCAGGTGCCTGGGATCGCCAGGCTCGAAGAACTCTACCCGACCGCTCCGGCGGAAGCTAATCGGTTCCCGCGCCGTGCGCGCACGGGCTCCGACCTGCGATGTCAGGCGGGGCCGAGGGCCTCCACGGTGGCGGTGATCTCGTCCGTCGACGGTCCCGGGGCGGGTACGAACGCCGTCCCGCGGTAGTACTTCAGCTCACGGATCGACTCCCGGATGTCCGCGAGCGCGCGGTGTGCGAGGCCCTTGTCCGGCTGCCCGAAGTAGATCCGGGGGTACCAGCGGCGGCACAGCTCCTTGATCGAGCTGACGTCCACCATGCGGTAGTGGAGGAAGCCGTCGAGCTCCGGCATCTCCTGGGCGATGAAACGCCGGTCGGTGGCGATCGAATTGCCCGCCAGCGGCACCGCGCCGGCCTCGATGTGCTCGCGCAGGTAGGCGAGCACCGCCTCCTCGGCCTCGCGCACCGTCACCGTCGAGGCCCGGACCTCCTCGGTAAGGCCCGAGCGGGCGTGCATCTCCTGCACCACGGGCGGCATCGCCGCGAGGGCGTCGTCGTCCACGTGGATCACCAGGTCCACGCCCTCGCCGAGAACGTTCAGGTCGCCGTCGGTCACCAGCGCCGCGATCTCGATGAGCCGGTCGGAGGTCAGGTCGAGGCCGGTCATCTCACAATCGACCCATACGAGTTTGTCGTCCACTCGGCTCAGCGTAGTCAACGTCCGCGGGACGGGAAGCAGCGTCGAGGCGCGAGGGTAGCCTGTCCTCATGGATGCCGTCGGATCGGTGAAGGAACTCGAGGACGCGGTCGGCAAGCCCGTCGGGGCGATGATGCTCAAGACGATCGACCACCTCGACGAGCACTGCGTCACGATCCTGCGCGCCGCGACCGCCGGCGTTCTCGGCTACGTCGATCGCGACGGGGCCCAGCGGACCCGGCTGCTCGGCGGCCCGGCCGGCTTCGCCGCCGTGACGTCGCCGACCGGGCTCGCGGTGGACGTTCCGGAGGACGCGGCGCCCGGCGGCGCGTCCCTGCTCATGCTCGTTCCGGGATGGCGCGAGACCCTGCGCATCAACGGGGTCCTCGACGGCGACGGCTTCGTGGTCCGCGAGGCGTACCTGCACTGCGGTAAGGCGGTCATCCGCTCCGGGCTCTGGAAGCCCGCCGGGCCGGCGCCGTCCACGGCCGAGACGGAGGGGGAGGCGATCGGGCCGGAGGCTGCGGAGTTCCTCGCCGCCGCGCCGTTCGCCGTGATCAGCTCCCGCGACGCCGACGGCCGCGCGGACACCAGCCCGCGGGGCGACCCGGTGGGCGACCTCCGCCTGCTCGGACCCACCACGATCGCCCTCGCCGATCGGCCCGGTAACCGCCGCACCGATACCCTGCACAACCTCGTCGAACGGCCCGACATCGCGGTCCTTGTCCTGGTGCCCGGCGACGAACGCACCCTGGAGATCACGGGCGTCGCCACCATCAGCACCGATGCCGGGATCCGGGAGCAGCTCGCGGAGCGCGGCAAGACCCCGAAGGCGGTGGTCGTCGTGGAGGTCTCGCATGCGCGGCTCGCCCGCAGCGGGGCCATTGCCGACTCGGGGCTGTGGGACACCGGGCGGCACGCCGACCTCACGCAGCTGCCCCGCCCGTCGGCGGTGTGGACCGATCACGTCCGGAGCAACCCCGCGAACGGAGTCGGCGCGCGACTGGTCCGTGCCGTCGCCAACGAGCGCGTGATGCGCGCCGGAGTCGACCTCGACTACCGCCAGAACCTCTATTGACCCCGGGCTCGCGCTAGGGTTCTCCCGTGACTGACAACGCGAACTCCCCGGCGCAGACCATCGCGGCCGGCTACGAATTCTCGGGGCCCGCTCTGGAGCTCGGCACCGTCCTGGTGGACGGCACCGTCGATCCGTCGGCGAAGGTGCGGATCCCGCTGGCCATGATGAACCGGCACGGGCTCGTCGCGGGCGCCACCGGCACCGGTAAGACGAAGACGCTGCAGCTCATCGTCGAACAGCTCTCCGCCAACGGCGTCCCCGTGGTGCTCGCGGACATCAAGGGGGATCTCGCCGGCCTCTCCAAGCCCGGCGAGTCCAACGACAAGATCACCTCCCGCGCCGCCGATACCGGAGACGACTGGAAGCCCACCTCGGTGCCCACTGAGTTCGTCTCCCTCGGCACGAACGGGATCGGCGTACCGATCCGCGCCACCATCTCCTCCTTCGGCCCGATCCTCCTGTCGAAGGTGCTGGGGCTGAACGCGACCCAGGAGTCGACGCTCGGCCTGATCTTCCACTGGGCCGATCAGAAGCAGCTCGAACTGTTGGACCTCAAGGATCTGCGTTCGGTCATCGCGTACCTCACCTCCGCCGAGGGCAAGGCGGATCTGGAGGGCATCGGCGGGGTCAGTAAGCAGACGGCGGGCGTGATCCTGCGCGCTCTGGTGAACCTCGAGGCCGAGGGCGGGGACACCTTCTTCGGCGAGCCCGAGATCGACATGGGCGACCTGCTGCGCACCGCCGGCGGGCAGGGCGTGGTCACCTTGTTCGAGCTGGGTGATCAGGCCTCGCGGCCCGTGCTGTTCTCCACCTTCCTCATGTGGGTGCTGGCGGACCTGTTCCAGTACCTCCCGGAGGCGGGCGATCTGGACAAGCCCAAGCTGGTGTTCATCTTCGACGAGGCGCACCTGCTGTTCGCCGACGCCAGCAAGGCGTTCAAGGAGCAGGTCGAGCAGACCGTCAAGCTGATCCGATCGAAGGGCGTCGGCGTCTTCTTCTGCTCGCAGCTGCCCACCGACATCCCCAACCCCGTGCTCAGCCAGCTCGGCGCGCGCATCCAGCACGCGCTGCGCGCATTCACGCCCGAGGATCAGGCCGCGCTGAGCAAGACGGTCAAGACGTACCCGACCTCGCCGGCCTACAAGCTCGACGAGGCCCTCACCAGCCTCGGGACCGGCGAGGCGATCGTCACGGTGCTCTCCGACAAGGGCGCCCCCACGCCGGTGGCGTGGACTCGGTTACGTGCCCCGCGCTCGCTCATGTCCGCTCTGGGCGACGATGCGGTCCGCTCGGCCGCGCAGGCCTCGCCGCTGTGGGCGAAGTACTCGCAGACGGTCGACAACCTCTCCGCCTTCGAGAAGCTCGCGCAGAACGCGCAGCAGGCCCAGCAGGAGAACGTGCCCGCCGAGCAGGCACCGCCGCCCCCGCCCGCGCCGAAGGGGCAGGAGGAGGACGTGTCGTGGGTCTCGGACGTGATGAAGAACCCGGCCGTGAAGTCGTTCCTGCGCTCGGCCGCCACCGTCGCGGGCCGGGAAATCACCCGGAGCATCTTCGGGACCAAGCGTCGCCGCTGAGCGGCGTCACCCACCCCCCGATTGAACACTGTTACGGTACGCGCCGACCTGCGGGTTTCGTGTCAGTAACAGTGTTCAATTGCGGCGGGTGGGTCAGTTGCCCGCGAGCTTCTTGTACATCTCGCCGACGATCGGGGCCATGATCGCGCGCGGGGTGTAGTGGCCGGCCACGGACATGCCCTTCGAGAGCAGGCCCGGGACCACGCGCATCTTGTTCTTCTCGAGGGCGTCGATGGAGATCTTCGCGGTGTACTCGGTGTTGACCCACAGGAACTCGGGCACCACCTTCTCCACGGTGGAACGGTCCTCCGGATCCGGGAGCTCGGTCCGCACCGGGCCGGGGGCGAGCAGCGTCACGTGCACGCCGGTCTTCTTCAGCTCGCCGCGCAGCGACTCGGAGAAGGTGTTCGCGAAGGCCTTCGACGCCGCGTAGGTGGCGTTGTTCGGGATCGGCATGTTCCCGGCGGCGGAGCCGGTGATCAGGATGCCGCCGCTGCCGCGCTTCACCATCTGCGGGAGGACCGCGAGGGTCAGGTCGTGGACGGCGTTGGCGTTGAGCTCCAGCTGGGCGCGCTCGTACTCGAAGTCCAGGTCGATGACGCGGCCGAACGTGGCGGTGCCGGCGTTGTTGCACACGATGGAGATCTCCCGCGAGGCGAGTTCCTCGCAGAGGACCGTGCGGGCGGCGTGGTCGGAGAGGTCGACGCCGCGGACCTCCGCCTCCACGCCGAACTCGGCGCGCAGCGTGGTGGCCAGCTCCTCCATCGGGCCGGTGCTGCGAGCCACGAGGATGACCGAGTGGCCGCGGCGGGCGAGCTCCGTGGCGAGGGCGACCCCGATGCCGGAGGAGCCGCCGGTCACGACGGCGCGGGCGGACGGTGCAGGTGCGGGTACTGGCATGGGTGAAGATCGTAACGGAGCGCCGGATGCGATTCCGCTCACGGCGGAGCGGGAGTGATGCGTCTCGGGTGGCGAACTCGCGCGCGGCCCATTAGGTTAGCCTTGCCATGTTCTCTTGTGGAAGGTTGCACGACGTGAAGCGCTGGGCCCCGTACTACCTCTCCGCGCTGCGGATCGTGACCGGCGCGCTGTTCGCGCTGCACGGCGCCGCGAGCTTCTGGGGATTCCTCGACGGCCGCCGGTCGAGCCCGGACGTGTTCGCCTGGCCGGGATGGTGGGGCGCCGCGATCCAACTCGTGGGCGGGATCCTCATCGCCGTCGGTGCGCTGACGCGCCCCGCCGCCGTCATCGCGTCGGGGTCGATGGCATACGCCTACTTCGGTTTCCACGCGGCGCACGGCCTCTCGCCGCTCGCGAACGGCGGCGAGCTCTCCGTCCTGTACTGCTGGGGGCTGCTGCTGTTCGCCTTCACCGGCCCCGGGCCGTTCAGCGTCGACGCCTCGCTCGGCCGCCTCCGGCCGGGTGGCCGGAAGGACCGGATCCCCGGCGCGGAGGACGGCGCGCACGAACGGGACGCGGCGGAGGCCGCCGCCTGACTACAGTGCCGCGGCCACCTCGGTGCCCTGCCGGATGGCCCGCTTCGCGTCGAGCTCGGCGGCCAGCGCCGCCCCGCCGATCACGTGGGCCTTCACCCCCCGTTCGCGCAGCGCATCGTCGAGGCCCCGGACGGACTCCTGCCCCGTGCACAGGATCACCGTCTCCACGTCCAGCACGCGCGCGTCCTTCCGCTCCTCGCCGAACGTGATGTGCAGTCCGGCGTCGTCGACCTTCTCGTAGTTCACGCCGCGCAACTGCTCCACGCCCTTCATCTTCACACTGGCCCGGTGCACCCATCCGGTGGTCTTACCGAGCCCGATGCCCTGGGGGGTGCTCTTGCGCTGCAACATGTACACCTTGGACCGGGGCGACGGTGCCGGCTGAGGCTTGGTCACGAAGCCGGGGACGTCGCCCTGGCGGGTGACGCCCCACTCGGCGTTCCACTCGTCGAGGTGCAGGGTGGGGGACTTGTCGGTGGTGACGAACTCGGCGACGTCGAAGCCGATCCCGCCGGCGCCCATGATCGCAACGGTGTCGCCGATCTCCTTGGCGCCGCTGATCGCCTCGGCGTAGGTGATCACCTTCGGGTGGTCGACGCCGGGGAAGGACGGGACGCGCGGCACCACGCCGGTGGCGATGATCACCTCGTCGAACCGGCCCACCAGGTCGTCCACCGTCGCCTCGGTGCTCAGGTGCACGGCCACCTGGTTCCGGTCCAGCATGGTGGTGTAGTACCGGATGGTCTCGTTGAACTCCTCCTTGCCGGGGATCTTCGCCGCGTACCCGAACTGGCCGCCGATGTGGTCGCTGGCCTCGAACAGGTCCACCTTGTGGCCGCATTCGGCGGCGCTCACCGCGGCGGAGAGTCCCGCCGGCCCGGCGCCGACGACGGCGACGCGCTTGGCCGAACGGGTCGGTGCGAGAACGAGATCCGTCTCGCGACCGGCGCGCGGGTTGACCAGGCAGGAGACCTTCTTGTGCACGAAGGCGTGGTCCAGGCAGGCCTGGTTGCAGCCGATGCAGGTGTTGATCTCCTCGGCCCGCTCGTCACGCGCCTTGTTCGCCCACTCGGGGTCTGCGAGCAGGGGGCGGGCGATCTGCACCAGCTGGGCGTCGCCGCGCTCGAGGAGTTCCTCGGCGGTGGTCGGCATGTTGATGCGGTTCGCCGCGCAGACGGGGATGTTCACGGCGCGGGTCACATCGGCGGTGAAGGCGGCGAACGCGGCCCGCGGCACCGAGGTGACGATCGTCGGTACGCGCGCCTCGTGCCAGCCGATGTCGGTGTTGAGGATGTCGACGCCCGCGTCCTCGAGTTTGTGGGCGAGCGAGAGGATCTCGTCGCGGGTCTGGCCCTCCTCGACGAAGTCGGCCATCGACAGGCGGAAGACCACGATGAAGTCCGTGCCGCAGCGCTTACGGATCTCGCGCACGATCTCCACGGGGAACCGCTGCCGCTTCTCGGCCGAGCCGCCCCACTTGTCGGTGCGCTTGTTGGTGCGCGCCGCGAGGAACTGGTTGATCAGGTAGCCCTCGCCGCCCATCACCTCGACGCCGTCGTAGCCGGCCTTCTGCGCGGTGCGGGCGGCGTTACCGAAATCACGAATCGTCTTGCGCACCTCGAAGTCCGACATGGCGCGCGGCTTGAAGGGGTTGATCGGCGCCTTGATCGCACTGGCGGAGGCGCTGAGCGGGTTGTAGGAGTAGCGGCCCGCGTGGAGCAGCTGCATGGCGATCTTGCCACCCTCCTTGTGGACGGCGTCGGTCACGCGCCGGTGCAGGATCGCATCGATCGGACTGGACATCTTCGCGCCCGCGGGAAGCAGCCAGCCGGTGATGTTGGGGGAGTAGCCGCCGGTGATGATGAGGCCGACGCCGCCCTTGGCCCGCGCCGCGAAGTAGGCGGCGAGTTTGCCGATGTCCCAGGGCATGTCCTCGAGGCCGGTGTGTATGGAACCCATCACGACGCGGTTCTTGAGCGTGGTGTGGCCGAGGTCGAGGGGCTCGAAGAGGTGGGGGTACTTGGCTGACATATCGGCTGATCCTTAATCCGCTGATCGAGGGTTCGGGCTGGGTGTGGGCTGGGTCAGGTTCGCCAGGACCTCGTCGAGCCAGTCGACGGTGCCCTGTTCGGACAGCACGCCCCCGCGCAGGACGAGGTACTGCTGCAGCTCCGTTCCGGTGAGGGTCGACGGTGCCGGGTAGTCGCGGCGTTCGAGGCTGCGGAACAGCTCGGCGCGCTCGGCGTGCAGGTCACGGACCCGGCGGATCTCGCCGGTCAGGTCCGGCAGGTCGGCCTCCGCCGCGCCGCGGATCTTCGTGGCCAGCTCGCGCTGGTCCGCAGCGTCCTTGCCAGGGGTCCGGATCCACTCCGAGAGTGCCTTCCGGCCGGTGTCGGTGATGGTGTAGACCTTCTTGTCCGGTTTGCCGTCCTGTGCCTGTTCGACGTAGGTGACGAGGCCGCCCTCGGTCATGCGCGCCAGCGTCTTGTAGATCTGCTGATGCGATGCGCGCCACCAGTGCCCGATCGAGCGGTCGAAGCGCCGGGTGAGCTGGTACCCGGTGCCCGATCGTTCGCTCAGGGAGACGAGCAGCGCGTGTTCGAGGGCCACGACCGCGACGCTACCCGCGCCCTGGGCCATATGCAATAAGTTGCTGTGCGCCCAGCTGCAACCAGGCCCGTGCGGATCCAGCAGCGGGGAGCTGTTAGGGTTTCCTAACCTATCTGTCGAGGTGGAGGAGTCTGAGGTGGCGATCGTGGTGCAGGGTGCAGGTCGGGCGAAGTGGGCCCGAAGGCTGGCGACGGTGACGGCGGGGACGATGCTGGCGGTCGCGACGACCGCCTGCGGACCGGCGGACGACGGTGCGGCACCGTCGTCCGGCGCGGCGCAGGCCGGAGAGGGGAGCACCGCCTATCCGCTGACCCTCACGAACCCCTGGGGCGAGACGGTGCTGAAGCAGCGGCCCGACCGGGTGGCCGCGGTCGGCTGGGCCGACTACCAGCTCGCCACCTCGATCGGGATCGCGCCCGTGGTGGCTCCCGCATCCTCGGTGGCGAACGAGGTGTGGACGGATGAGGCGCTCACCCAGCGGCTGCAGGTGCGGTTCGGCACCAAGGGCAACGGCTCCGACGCGGTTCCCCCGCTCGAGGAGATCGCCGCCGCGCGACCGGATCTCGTCCTGTGGAGCGGCCGCGACCTGGGCTCGCTGTGGGGGCAGGTATCGCCGATCGCACCCGTCGTGGCGTCGGTGTCGCAGGAGGACGTCACGCGCCCCGACTGGCGCCAGCGACTGCGTCAGGTGGCGCGGGCGGTGGATAGGAAGGACCGCGCGGAGAAGGTGATCGCGGGGGTCGACGAGCACTTCGCCGGCATCAAGAAGACCTACCCGCAGTTCGCGGGCAAGAAGGTCACGTTCGCGGTCTACTACGGCCCCACGGTGGGGCTGAGGTTCTTCTCCGGCGCGGGCAGCGACACCGAGAAGCTGCTCGGCGCCATGGGATTCGCCCCGAGCCCCAACGCGGGCACGTTCGTCGGGCGCAACACCGTCGTCGCCGCGGAGCAGATGGGCCTGCTGGACTCCGACGTGCTCGTGATCTCGGACAACTCGAACGGCGCCATCGCCGCGCTCACCGATTCGCCCGCGTACCGCAGCCTGCCGGTGGTTGCGGACGGGCGCTCCGTGGTGATCACCAACAACGCGACCCGCGCCACCCCGGACATCTCCTACACCGTGAACGGCGTGCAGAAGCCGGGTAACCTGCCCTGGGCCCTCGCCCAGCCCGGCCCGCAGTCCACGCCGTGGGCGGCCGACCAGGTGGCGCCGGTGATCGCCGGGGTGCTCGCCAAGTAACCGGAGGCGGGGTGTCGGATACGATGACCTCGCCATGCCTCCGTAGCTCAGTTGGATAGAGCAAGAGCCTTCTAATCTCTAGGTCGCAGGTTCGATTCCTGCCGGGGGCGCAAAACGCCTGGTCGGCGACCAATTCCGGAACCGGGTGTTGTCTCCTCGTGACAGGGCGGGGCAAGAGCTACATCGCGGGTCGCGGGATGCGGAACATCCGACTGGTCCGGACGGTGCCGTCCTTCCTGATCTTGTCGGGCTCGAGTTGTAGGGATCTCTCCACCGCTCCTGCGAGTTTGAGGATCGCGGCGGCGGAGCGTACGTTGCGCTCGTCCGTGCGGAGCTGCACCCACTGCGCGCCCGCGTCGAACGCTGCGCTGAGCATGGCGTCCTTGACCACGGTGTTGACGCCCGAACCCCACACGTCCGGGGTGTAGAGCGTGGCGCCGATCTCCACACCGTGCGAATCGGTCGGATCGTGGAAGTAGGACGACGTCCCCACCACTTCGCCGTCTACGCGGATCACGAGCACCTGCCTGGTCGCTGCGTCACCACTCAATCCGGCGACGAGTTCGGCCGGCATTGCGGGCCGCGGTCCTGGTATGTGAGCCCACACCTGCTCGTGGTCGAGAGCTGCGAACAGCGCGTCGGCCAACTCGCCGGAGAAGGCGAGGATCTCCACCCCGGCGGTCTTGGCCGCGGTCATATCGATAGGCAACCTCATGAGATCAGACCGTACGTCGGGTGCATCGGCGACGGAAACGATTTCCCTCGCGGTTTTCGCCGAGTCGCACCGACTGACCGCGCGCAAAACGCGCAGAACCGCGACTAACGCGCACAAGAGCGCGCTGTGAACTCCATCACGCACATGCTTCTCGTGTTATCCCGATCACTCACACGAGGAGAAGCTCATGCTGACAGTCCTGGGGCTGACCATGGTGGCCGCGTTCATGGTCGTCATCATGACCCGTCGCGCGACGCCCATCGTCGCGCTCATCGCCGTACCGGTGATCTTCGGCCTGCTGGCCGGGGCGGGCACGGGGATCGGGAAGATGATCGTCGGCGGCATCGAGGATCTCGCGCCCACCGCCGCGATGCTGTTCTTCGCGATCATCTTCTTCGGCGTGATGATCGACGTCGGCCTGTTCGACCCGGTCGTGCGCGCCGTGGTCCGCGTGGTCGGGGAGGATCCGGCCAAGCTGGTGTTCGGCACGGCCGTCCTGGCCGCGGTCGTCTCCCTCGACGGTGACGGGTCCACCACGTTCATCGTCACCACCTCCGCGCTCCTGCCGCTCTACCTGAAGCTGGGCGTGAGCCCGGTGGTGCTCACCGTGGTCGCGGGACTCGCGAACGGCACCATGAACATCCTGCCGTGGGGCGGCCCCACCGCCCGCGCGGCGGCCGCGTTGAAGCTCTCGCCCTCCGAGGTGTTCGTCCCCATGATTCCGTCGCTGATCGCGGGCATGATCGTGGTCCTCGCCTTCGCCTGGCACCTCGGCCTCATGGAGCGCAAGCGCCTCGGGCGCATCGTGATCCGCGAACGCGTCCTCGCCGGCGCGGCTATCGGCGGGGGCGGCACCGTCGGCACGGGCGACGCGGCCGGCGTCGACCTCCCGCCCGGGAACGCCGACGGGGAGAGCGCCCTCACCGCGGTCTCGGGGGCGCACGTCAACCCGAAACTGAAGTGGTTCAACGCGGCTCTCACCGTCGCCCTGCTCGCGGTCCTCACCCTCGATCTGCTGCCGATCCCCGTGCTCTTCATGATCGCCGCCGCCATCGCGCTGGCCGTGAACTTCCCCAAGGTCGCCGAGCAGCAGGAGGCCATCACGAGGCACTCCAAGTCGATCGTGTCCGTGGTCGGAATGGTCTTCGCCGCAGCGGTTCTGACCGGCGTCTTCAAGGGGACGGGCATGGTGGACGCGGTGGCGACCTGGGTCACCGGCGTCATCCCGTCGTCCATGGGCCCGCACCTGGCGGTGATCACCGGCGTCCTCTCGATCCCGTTCACGTTCCTGATGTCCAACGACGCCTTCTACTTCGGTGTCCTGCCGGTGCTCTCGGAGACGGCGAACCACTACGGGATCACCGCCGCCGAGATGGCCCGCGCCTCGATCACAGGTCAGCCCTTTCACATGCAGAGCCCGCTGGTGCCGGCCATCCTGCTGCTCGTCGCCCTCGCCGGGGTGGGGCTCGCGGACCACCACAAGAAGGTGCTGTGGCGCGCGCTCGTCGTGGCGCTGGTGATGCTGGTGGTCGGAGTGCTCGTCGGGCAGATTCCGTTCTGAGCGGGCGCCGAGTGGCTAGGCTGAGGCGATGCCCCGGATCCGGCTGCGCACGCAGATCCTTCTGCTCCAGGTGGCGATCATCATCGTCAGTCTCGCCGCCGGCTTCGGGATCGTCCTGCACCGCGTGGACAACGAGACCCGGGCCGAGTACGGCCACCGGGCGCAGGCGATCGCGGAGACGGTGGCTTCCGACACTGACGTCGGTGCCGCTGCTGCGGCCCAGTCCGCCGCCCGCCGTGCCGGCCGCCCGGCCACCCGGGAG
>JBEBXD010000030.1:0-41710 GCA_040391845.1 Tsukamurella paurometabola
AGGGTGCCGGGTGTTGCTGCCCAGCGACTGGCGCAAACCCTGCAATGTGGGCGCAATCTGGTCGAGCGCAAACGCAAACCGGCCACGCAGATCGAGCGGCGCGGTGGTGTGGTTGATGCCCAGCAGGTCGGCCGCGGCGGTGTAGCGGCCGGTGCGGGCGACCGCCAGCAGGGTCAGCAGGCCGTCGGCGCTCGGGTCAGGGGTGTGCATGAATGCAGATCCGATCGGCGGCTGTGGGCATTGTGTGTGCGATTTTATCCATACATACTGCGAGGAGCATGGCGTGCATCACACTCGGGCGGCGCCGTGACCCATCGCACAAGGAGCGGGAATGGCGCAGACCGACCAGGAGCAGTCCCTCGAACGACCCGGGGGGCTCCGCAAGATCGTCGCGGCGTCGATGGCCGGAACGGTCGTCGAGTGGTACGAGTTCTTCCTCTACGGCATCGCCGCGACGGTGGTGTTCAACAAGATCTTCTTCAAGGCCGGGGAGAGCGAGTACGACGCGATCATCGCCGCCTTCGTGACCTACGCGGTGGGCTTCGCGGCCCGCCCGATCGGCGGCATCGTCTTCGGTCACCTGGGCGATCGCCTGGGCCGCAAGAAGCTGCTGCAGGTCTCGATCCTGCTGGTCGGCACCGCCACCTTCCTCATGGGCTGCCTGCCCACCTTCGCGCAGGTCGGCTACTGGGCGCCGCTGCTGCTCGTGGTGCTGCGGTTCATCCAGGGCTTCGCCGTGGGCGGCGAATGGGGCGGCGCGGTGCTGCTGGTGGCCGAGCACAGCCCCAACGAATCCCGCGGCTTCTGGGCGTCGTGGCCGCAGGCGGGCGTGCCGGGCGGGAACCTGGCCGCCACCGTCGTGCTGCTGATCCTGACCAACACGCTCTCGGAGGCGGACTTCCTCTCCTGGGGCTGGCGTGTCGCGTTCTGGCTCTCGGCGGTCATCGTGCTGATCGGCTACTACATCCGCACCCAGGTCGACGAGTCGCCGATCTTCAAGCAGGCCCAGCAGGAGATCGAGAAGGAGAAGGCGGTCTCCTACGGCGTCCTCGAGGTGCTCAAGCGGTACCCCCGCGGCGTGCTCTCGGCGATGGGCCTGCGGTTCGGCGAGAACATCTTCTACTACCTGGTGGTCACGTTCTCCATCACGTACCTCAAGACGGTCGTGAAGATGGACACCTCGGACATCCTGCTGTGGCTGCTCATCGCGCACGCCGTGCACTTCCTGGTGATGCCGCTCGCGGGCGCCCTCACCGATCGCGTCGGCCGCCGGCCCGTGTACTGGGCGGGCGCGGCGCTGGCCGCGACCTGGGGGTTCTTCGCGTTCCCGATGTTCAATACGGGGCACGGCGCGGTCGTGGTCGCCGCGGTCACCATCGGCCTGATCTTCCACGCGCTGATGTACGCGCCGCAGCCGGCGATCATGGCCGAGTCGTTCCCCACCCGCATGCGCTACTCCGGGGTGTCGCTCGCCGCGCAGGTCACCTCGATCGTCGCGGGCTCGCTGGCGCCGATCATCGCGACCGAGCTGCTCAAGGACTTCGACTCGTCCGTGCCGGTCGCGCTGTACCTGGCCATCGCGTGCGTGATCACGTTCGTCGCCGTGTTCTTCGTGCGGGAGACCAAGGGCATCGACCTCGCCGTCATCGACGCCGCGGACCGCGCCGCCGTGGACGCCGAGCAGGCCGGGGCCCGCGTGTGAGGGCGATGGTGACGGGCGGCGCCGCCGGGATCGGTGCCGCGGTCGCGCGCCGCCTCGCCGCCGACGGTGCCGCGGTCACCGTCGTCGACCGCGACGGTGCGGCCGCCGCGGAGGTGGCCCGGGAGATCGGCGGGACCGCGCTGGAGCTGGACCTGACCGACACGGCCGCGCTCGCCGACCTCAGCCTGGACGTGGACGTGCTGGTCAGCAACGCGGGCGTGCAGCACGTGGCGCCGATCGAGGACTTCGACCCCGCCTGGTTCCACCGCATCCTCACCCTGATGCTGGAGGCGCCGTTCCTGCTGACCCGCGCCGCGCTGCCGCACATGTACGAGCGCGGCTTCGGCCGGATCGTGCACGTCTCCTCCGTGCACGGGCTGCGGGCCTCGAAGTACAAGGCCGCGTACGTGGCGGCCAAGCACGGCGTGGAGGGGCTGTCGAAGGTGACGGCCCTCGAGGGCGGGGAGCGCGGCGTGACCAGCAACTGCGTGAACCCCGGCTACGTGCGGACCGCGCTGGTCGCGCGGCAGATCTCCGAGCAGGCCGCGGCGCACGGCATCACGGAGCAGCAGGTCACCGGCGAGGTGTTCCTCGCCCGGCCGGCGATCAAGCGGCTCATCGAACCCGACGAGGTGGCGGGCCTCGTGGCCTGGCTGTGCAGCCCGGCGGCGGCCATGGTGACCGGGGCCTCGTACACGATGGACGGCGGCTGGACCGCCAACTGACCGGCTGGCAGTCTCCTGGGAGCCGCGCGCCTGAGTTGGAGCGGCGCAGCCGCAGCGGCTACCGTACGAAGGGCCTGTGACCAGGTGTTGCCGTGGTGTACGAGGGATTGTTGATCAGTGGGTGTGGACCAGACGATGAGCGAACGCGGCGTCGAGCCGACGCCTGAGCCCGCAGTGGCCACGCCCGCGGCGGTCGCGCCGGCCTCGGCCCCGGACCCTGCCGAGCCCAAGCCCAAGCGCAAGGGCGGCGGGCACCTCTACGAGCTCGACATCGTGCGCATCGTGACCTTCGCGGGCGTCATCTTCGACCACTGCGTCTCCGGCACCACGTTCCCGTTCAGCGTGGCGTCCAACGCGATCCAGACGATCTTCCACTACACCCGCAACGCGTTCTTCGCGCTCACCGGTTTCGTACTGGTGTACCAGTACCGCGACCGCAAGCTGAACGCCGTCGACTTCTGGCGGCGCCGGTACAAGGCGGTGGGCCTGCCGTTCGTGGCGTGGACGGTGTTCTACTGGCTCTACCACATGTACATCATGTGGCCGCCCACGGTCGGGAACATCGCGCGCACCTTCGAGTCCTGGGACTCGGCGAAGGGCGCGCTGAAGGTACTGGCGTACGACCTGCTGACCGGCGACGCCTGGTACCACCTCTACTTCGTGTTCGTCACGATGCAGGTGTACCTGGTGTTCCCGCTGCTGCTGAAGTTCCTCCGCTGGTCGTGGGGCTACCACCGGTACCTGCTGGCCGCGAGCTTCGTGTTCCACCTGGTGCTGTTGCACTACATGACCACGCTGAGGCCGGAGATCTTCAACTACGGGATCCTCGCGAAGCTGTGGAACCACCTGCCCGCCACGGTGTTCCCGTACCAGTTCTTCACCCTGCTCGGCGCCGTCGCCGCGATGCACCTGGAGGGGATGCGGGCGTTCGTGGTCCGGTTCCGCGGGCGGATCATCGTGCTCGCCCTCGGCGTCACCGCGGCCACCCTGATCGCCTACGGCTACAAGACCAGCATGCAGGGGATGTTCCCCACGGACGCGGCGAACGTGTTCCGCCCGTACGCCGCCGTCATGTTCGTCACGATCATCATGGCCCTGTACGCGGCGGGCACCTACTGGTCCGATCACCGCAGCCCCGGCTCGTTCTGGGACAAGTTCCTCACCACGGCGTCGGACCGCTCGTTCGGCATCTTCCTCGTGCACGCGTTCGCGCTGCAGGAGCTGGCGCCCACCATCCAGTACTACCGGTTCGACGTCTACGCCCCGATCGTCACGGTGGTCACCTTCGTGGTCACGGTGTTCTTCACCGCCGCGATCACCGAGGTGCTGCGCCGCTCGCCGATCAGCCTGTGGACCACCGGCCGGAAGATGATCCCCATGGCCAAGCAGAGCCTGCGGGTGTCCGTCGGCATCGGCGTCGCCATGATCGCCCTGGGCGCGCTCGCCTACTGGCCGCTCGTGGTGCCCGCCGGCTCGGTGTCGATGATCCTGGGCGTGGCGCTGCTCGTCTGGCAGGGGTTGGGGCGCACGGTGTTCGCGGGCCCGGCCGGCGCCCGCCCCGCGGTTCCCGCCGCCTGACGGTCCGCCGCCCGGACCCCGGGAGCGGTCCTCAGGGCCGCCGCGCCGCGGCCTCGAACAGCCACGACATCACCAGGGCGCCCGGATCGGGCACGCCGCGGGCGGCGTCGCCGACGTAACTCGCCCGCCCGCGCGACGCGGCGCTCCCCGCGGTCGCCTCCACGCCCGCCGCGGCGGCGGCCGCCGCCTCCGCGGGTGATCCGCCGGCGTCGAGGGCGTCCGCCGCGGGGGAGAGCGCATCGACCACGGTCTTGTCGCCCACCCGCGCGCCGCCCAGCTGCACGACCGCGTCGAGGCCCGCGCGCACGCCGGCCGCGAAGCCGGCACCGTCGGGCTGCAGGGCGCGGCCGAGCTCGGTGAAGAACGTCCCGAACACCGCACCGGAGGTGCCGCCCGACCGCACCAGGTACGCGGTGGCGATCGCCCCGAGGACCTCGGAATCGGTGCCGCGCAACGGCAGCGGGAAGTGCCCGAGCGCGGCGGCCATGTTGGTGCCGAAGTCGCCGTCGCCCGCCCTGCGGTCCAGCTCGGTCAGCTCGTCCACCGATCGCTGCACCCGGCCCACGAAGTCCGACAGCCAGGCGTTGGGCTCGCCGCGGTCCGCGGCGTCGTCCGGCAGCTCCTGGGCGAGGCGATCGAGGTGCGACGGTGCGGTGGCCGCGTGCGGCCAGCCCGGCGCCGCGGTCGGCGCGTCCCAGAGCCGGATCAGCTCGTCGTCGAGCGGGAGCACCGTCAGCGAGACGCCGGCCATGTCGAGGGCGGTCACGAACCGGCCCACCAGCGAGCGGGCCACCGTGATGCCGCGCTCGGCGAGTTGCTTCACCACCTCCGCGAACACCACGCCGAGTTCGAGATCGGTGACGGCGCCGAGGTTGTTCACCACGACCAGCGCCCGGTCCCCGGACTCCAGGGCGGTGCCCGGCAGGATGCGGGCCAGCAGGTCGGTCACGATCTCCTCCGCCGCGGTCACCGGCCGCTCCTCGCGGGCCTGCTCGCCGTGGATGCCGACGCCGAACGCCATCTCCCCGTCGGCCAGCCGGAAGGACGGGGAGCCCGCCCCGGGCACCGAACACGCGGACACCGAGACGGACATCGACCGGGCACGGGCGACGGTGCGCCGCCCCACTGCGGCGACCTCCGCGAGCGAGTCCCCGCGGTCGGCCGCTGCGCCGCAGACCTTCTCGACCACGATGGTGGCGCCCGTGCCGCGCCGGCCGGGGCCGCCGGTGTCCTCGGTCGCCACGTCGTCGTCGACCAGCACCACGTCGGTCGCGACGGCGGGGCGGTCCCCGTCGGGCGCGGCGGCGAGGCGCCGGGCGACGGCGAAGTTCATCACGTCGCCGGTGTAGTTCTTCACGATGTGCAGCACGCCGGCCCCGGTGTCCACGGCGCGGGTGGCGGCGGCGATCTGTACGGCGTTGGGGGAGGTGAAGATCAGGCCGGGGCAGGCGGCGTCGAGCATGCCCGCGCCGACGAAGCCCGCGTGCATCGGCTCGTGCCCCGAACCGCCGCCCGAGACCAGCGCGACCCCGGACGCGCGGGGCGTGCGCCGGGCGACGAATCCCTCGGCGTGCCAGGCACCGTCGGGATGTGCGGCCAGCAGGCCCCGCAGGCCGTCGGTGAACAGGGATGCTGCGGAGTTCTCGAAACGCGCGCGTACGGTCACGCCCCCACGGTAGCCACGGCGGCGGGCCGGTGGCCGGCTACGGCGTGAACCAGGAAAGCACCCGGCCGGAGCCGGGCGCCGCGGGCCCGTCGTCGAGGTCCACCAGGACGACGGTGCCGGGCGCGAAGCCGGGCAGCTCGGCGCCCGGGTCGAGCTGCGCCGCCGCCTCCGGCAGGCCCGGGAAGTGCGCGACCACGAGCAGGACCCCCACATCGCCGGGCACGCCGTTGATCTCGTCCAGCACCCGCCGGCCGGGGCACTCGTACAGCTCCTCGGTCGCGGTCATCGGGCACCGCAGGTCCATCGCGTGGAAGGTCTCGACGGTGCGCCGTGCTGCGGACACCAGCGCGTGCTCGGGTGTGAGCCCCTGCTCGGCGAGCCACTGCGCGGACCGGCGGGCCTGATCGCGGCCGTTCGCGCTGATCGGGCGGGCCTCGTCGGGTATCGACATGCCCGACTCGCCGTGTCGCATCAGTGCCAGCACCGTCATGCCCCCGATCTTGCCCTGTCCGCACTGTCCGGGATGCGTACATTGGTGGCATGGCTGGAAAAGAACTCGATCCCGCGCGCAAGAAGGCCGCGCTGGACGTGGTGAAGCAGCATCCGGGGATGGTCGCCGCGATGGCGGCCCCGGCGGTGGTCGTCATCGCCGTCGGGTGGTTCATCACCCCGGGCCTCGGCGTGCTGCTGCTGGTGGCGTTCGGCGTGCTCGGCGCCGTCGGCCTCTCGCGGCTGCTGCGCCGGCAATGACCCGTGCGGGTTGACGCCTGGCTGTGGGCGGTGCGGTTGACCAAGACGCGGTCCGCCGCCGCCACCGCCTGCCGCGGCGGGCACGTGCGGGTCAACGGCGCCACCGCCAAACCCGCGCAGCACATCACCGTGGGCGACGAGGTGCGGTTGCGGCTCGGCGGCCGGGAACGGATCGTGGAGGTCGCCTCGCTCATCCCGAAGCGGGTGGGCGCACCGATCGCCGCGACCTGCTACATCGACAACAGCCCGCCGCCACTGCCGCGGGAGATCGCGGCCTCCATGCCGCACCGCGACCGCGGCGCCGGCCGCCCCACCAAGCGCGAGCGGCGCGAGACGGACCGGCTACTCGGGCGGGGCTGATGTGCTCTCTGCTGCGCTGAAGGAGACGGCCCCGTAAGAGCCCCTCCGGATTTCCCGCTGCGAGGATCACGTTTCGCTCACGGAAGGCCGGTGGTGGCACTCCGGAACGTCATGCGCGGGCCTCCCTTCTCCGGCCCCTACGATATCCGTTGTGACGAGGGATCGGGCGAGCGAGAACACCGGCACGATCCGGGTGCGCCGTGCGGGCGCCGCCGACGCGGGGCCGGTCGCGGCCCTCGCCGCCCGCACCTTCCCGCTCGCGTGCCCGCCGACGCTCGCGCCCGAGCACGTCGAGGACTTCATCGCCACGCACCTCACCGAGGCCGATTTCGCCCGGCACCTGGCCGATCCCGCGCACAGGGTCCTCGTCGCCGAGGCCGCGGGTGCCGGGGGCGCCGGTGCCGGGGGCGACGGTGCCGGCCCCGTCGGGTACGCGCTGGTGCTGTACGGCGCGCACGACGAGGGGCCCGCGGCGCTGCGCGGCGTACCGTCGGCCTACCTGTCCAAGCTCTACGTGGACCCCGGCCACCACGGCGGCGGAGTGGCGCGCGCCCTGCTCGACGCGGTCCGCGCCGACGCCGCGGGGATGACGGTGTGGCTGGGCGTCAACGCCGACAACGCCCGCGCGAAGCGGTTCTACGCCAAGTCCGGGTTCGTCGTGGCCGGGGTGCGGGAGTTCACGGTCGGCGATACGACGTTCGTCGACGACGTGCTGGCGCTCGACGAGGCTGCGTCCGCCGAGGCGGCGGGGGAGTAGAGCCGGGTCAGCTCGTGGCGGCCGCGCAGCTCCAGCTCGTCGGTGAACCGCCAGTGCTGCGACTCCGCCTCGCGGGACGCCATGACGGCCGGCTCGGAGGCGACGGGCAGCGACGTATCGCGTTTGGCGACCTCGGAGAGTCGGGCGGACTCGTTCACCGGATCCCCGATCACGGTGAACTCGTAGCGCTCGATGGCGCCGACGTTGCCCGCCACCACCACGCCGTAGGACACGCCGATCCCCGCCCGCAGGTCCGGGACCGCCGCGGGCAGGCTGTCGGCGATCCGCCGGGCGGTGCGCAGCGCCCCGCCCGCCGGGTCCGGGTGCGGCAGCGGCGCCCCGAACACCGCGAGCACCGCGTCACCCTCGAACTTGTTGACCAGGCCGTCGTTCTCCTCGACGGCGGTCACGATCACCTCGAAGAACCGGTTGAGCAGCTCGACCACCTCGGTCGCGGGGCGCTGCCGGGCCAGCGTCGTCGACCCCACCACGTCCACGAACAGCACGCCGACCACCTGCTCGGAGCCGCCCAGCTGGACGCCGAGGCCCAGGGCGGACTCCGCCACGTCGCGGCCCACGTGCCGACCGAACAGGTCGCGCAGCCGTTCCCGCTCCGCGAGTCCCGTGGTCATCTCGTTGAACCCGGCCTGCAGCTCGCCCATGTCCGAGCCGTCGAAGATCCGAACGGCCACGTCGGTCTCGCCGTCGCGGACCCGGCGCAGGGCGCTCTTGAGCACCCGGAGCGGCCCGACCATCGCGTCGGCGTTCAGCAGGGTGAGCACTGGACCGGTGAGCAGCGCGATCGCGGCGATCGTCGCCACCCCGACGAACACGTCCATCTTGGTCGTGTCGTCGCGGAAAGTGGCGAACACGACGACGAGGACGATCCCCACGATCGGCACGCCCGATCCGATCGCCCACGCGGTGAAGGAGCGCACCCGCAACCGGCTGCGGCGCCCGATCGGGTAGCCGGCCTCGAGGGCGCGGGCGGCGGCGGGACGCAGGGCGAACTCGGTGATCAGGTAGGAGATCGCGCACACCACGACCCCGCTGAGCCCCGTGACCAGGGCGACCTTCGGCACCAGTTCCAGGTCGATGATGGCGAAGCCCACGATGACCACCACGGTGCCGCCCGCCCAGAGCAACGCCTGAATCAGGGTGAGCCGCCACGGCGCGGTCATCGCCGCCCGCGCCTCCCGGGCGGTGGGTTCCTCGCCCCGGATGGACCAGCGCAGGGACCGCACCAGCCGCACGGTGCCGAGCACGACGCCCAGCAGGAAGGCGATGGTGATGTAGGCGGGCATCACGAGGAACGGCATCCACCACACGTCCCACGGGATCGGCGGTTCCGGGATGCCGACCACGGCGAGCGCGATGGCCAGGCCCACGCCGATCGCGTTCGCGACGAGGACGCCCGTGGTGAGCACGAGCTGAATCCGGATCCGGGTGGTCCGGGGGCTGTCGTCCGCGGACCCCAGCAGGATCGATCCGTAGTCGGCGCGCAGCCGAGGCAGCTTCATGCTGCCAAGTTACCGGGTGGTCACCGCCACACGGGGGCGCGTTTGTCGAGGAAGGCCGACATTCCCTCCTGCGCGTCCTGGGTCACGGCGTTGGCGGCCATCACCTCGGCCATGGCCGTGTAGGCGTCCGGCTCGGCGCGGTCGATCTGGTCGTAGAAGGCGCGCTTGCCGATCGCGAGCGTCTCGGCGCTGGAGGCGGCGATGCGGTGTGCGAGGTCGGTCACCGTCTCCTCGAGGCGGTCGGCGGGCACGGCGGCGTTGATCAGGCCCCACTCGACGGCGGTCTCCGCGGGGATCATTTCGCCGGTGAGCAGCATCAGCATCGCGCGTTTGCGGCCGATGGCGCGGGTCAGCGGGATCATCGGCGTGGAGCAGAACAGGCCGATCTTCACGCCGGGCGTGGAGAACCGGGCGTCGGTGGCGGCGATCGCCAGGTCGCAGGTGGCGACGAGCTGGCAGCCCGCCGCGAGCGCCATGCCCTGCACCTGGGCGATCACGGGCGGGCGCACCCGGTGCACGGCCGCCATGAGATCGGTGCAGGCGGCGAAGATCTCGCGCTCCTCGTCCAGGGTGCGGCCCACCATCTCGGCCAGGTCGTGGCCGGCGGAGAACGCCGGCCCCTCGGCGCGGATCACGATGACCCGCACGGCGGGGTCGGCGCCGAGGGATTCGAGCGCGGCGGTGGCCGCCCGCATCGTCGCCAGGGAGAGGGGGTTGCGCCTGCGGGCGGCGCCGAGGGTGATCACTCCCAGGCCGCCGTCGACGCGGGTGCTCACCGGTGCCGGGTCCGTCGTGTCGTCGGTCATCCTCCGACGGTAGCCACTAGACCTCGCCGGCGGCGAGGAGTTCGTCGAGCGCGGCGTATCCCTCGACGATGCCGGACTCCATCCCGCTGGCCAGCATGCCGTCGCGGCTCTCGAAGCTGTCGAGCAGTGAGGTCGCGTGCAGGCGGGTGCGCCCGTCGCCCAGGTCCTCGAAGGTCATCGTCTCCAGGGAGACCGCCTCGGGCCAGTCGTCGAAGGTGAACGTCTGCACGATCCGCTCGGGCGTCACGTCGTGGAAGCTGCCGTGGAACGAGTACCGTTCGTCGCCACGGAGATTCAGGTACGCCCAGCTGCCGCCGGTGCGCGCGTCCCAGTGCACGATCTCGGTGGTGATGCTCGACGGTCCCACCCAGCGGGCGAAGACCTCGGGGTCGGTGTGCGCGCGGAACAGCTGCGCGGGGGTCGCGCGGAAGTCGCGGGTGATGGTGATGGTGGGGAGGGTGGCCGAGGCCTCGATGCCGGCCTCGGTGCGATCGGTGGTCATGATGCTGCTCCTTCGTGTTCCTCGGGTGTGTTTCCTGCGGGGGAGTCCTCGGTGGTCATCTGCTCGAGCACCGCGTCCAGGCGGCGGTAGCGCTCCTCGGCGCGGCGCCGGTACCGCTCGATCCACCCGTTCATGAGGTCGAAGACCTCGGCCTCGAGGTGCGCGGGGCGGGTCTGGGCGCGCCGGGTCCTGCTGATCAGCCCGGCGCTCTCGAGCACGGTGAGGTGTTTGGAGACGGCCTGGATGCTCACGTCGTAGCGGTCCGCGATCTCCGTGAGGGTCGCGTCGCCGTCGGCGAGCCGGGCGACGATGTCGCGGCGGGTGGGGTCCGCGAGCGCGGCGAACGCCCGGGAGAGGTCGTCGGTCTCGTCCATCTCCGCTCACCTCCGTCGTATTCAACCGATTTGTTGAATACGACGGTACGCGCCTCGCCCAGTCGGGGTCAACCCCTCGGTTGAATACGATTCTCGCTACCGGTGCCGGGCGGGGGTCTCCTAGGCTGGGGCGATGGAGCACGAGCGCAGGGTGGTGACGACGCCCGCCGAGGTGCGCGCGCTCGTTCCCGAGCCGATCGACCGGATCCGCGACAAGGCCCGCGAGTCCCTGGAGGACGTGCACCGCGCCTTCCTCGCGGCGGCCAGGCTGTACTTCGTCGCCACCTCGAGCGCCCACGGCGATCTGGACGTCTCGCCGAAGGGCGATCCCGCCGGATCCGTCCTGGTGCTCGACGACCGCACCATCGCGCTCCCGGACCGCCCGGGCAACCGGCGGATCGACGGGGTGCTCAACCTGCTGCAGGACCCGCACATCGCCCTGGAGTTCGTGATCCCCGGCCGCGGAGACACGTTGCGCGTCAACGGAACCGCGACGGTGCTCGCCGACGCCGAGTACGCGCCGCGGCTCGCGGTGCAGGGCCGGATCCCGGCGCTGATCATCGAGGTGCGGGTGCGGGAGGTGTTCTTCCACTGCAGCAAGGCGTTCCTGCGGAGCGCGGCCTGGGAGCCGTCGACGTGGCCGACCGCCGACGACGACCACGGCGTGCCCCGCCGCGCCGTCATCGCGAAGGCCCTGGAGCGGCCGGACGATCCGCTCGAGGAGCTGGACCGCTACTACGGCCCGGACTACGGCCGCGACCTCTACTGAGCGGCGGGTGCGAGGATGGGGCGATGCACCCCTTCCGCCAGGTCGACGTGTTCTCCGCCGAGCCGCTGCGCGGCAACCCCGTGGCCGTGGTGCACGGCGCCGACGACCTCTCCGGCGAGCAGATGGCCGCGTTCGCGCGGTGGACGAACCTGAGCGAGACCACGTTCCTCCTGCGCCCGACGGTGCCGTCGGCCGACTACCGGCTGCGGATCTTCACCCCCGGCGGCGAGTTGCCCTTCGCGGGCCACCCGACCCTCGGCAGCGCCCACGCCTGGCTGGAGGCGGGCGGCGTCCCGGCGGACGACGGTGCCGTCGTGCAGGAGGGCGGCGCCGGCGCGGTGCGCATCCGCCGCGGCGAACGGCTCGCGTTCGCGGCGCCGCCGCTGCTGCGGAGCGGCCCGGCGGACCGGGCGACCGTCGAGGCGATCGCCGCCGGGCTGCGCGTCGCACCGGAGGAGATCCTCGCCGCCGAATGGGTCGACAACGGCCCCGGCTGGGTCGCCGCGCGGCTGCGCGACGCCCGCGCCGTACTCGACCTCGAACCGGACTTCGCGGCGATGGGCGGGCTGAAGGTAGGCGTCGTCGGGGCGTACCCCGCCGGGTCCGAGTGCGCCGTGGAGGTGCGCGCCTTCTGCCCCGGCCTCGCCGTCCCGGAGGATCCGGTGACCGGTTCCCTCAACGCCGGGATCGCGCAGTGGCTCACCGGAACCGGCGAGCTGCCACCGAGCTACACGGCCTCCCAGGGGACCGCGCTCGGCCGCCGCGGCTGCGTGCACGTCGAGTCCGCGGACGGTGAGGTCTGGATCGGCGGCGCGACCGGCACCACGATCACCGGGAGCGTCGCGCTCAGCTGAGGTGTGCGACTACTCGGACGCGCTGGTGCCGGGGACCGGCGAGATGCCGTAGGTCAGGGCGGCTGCACGCAACCGCTCGTCGAAGGTCGCGATCGAGACGGCGACGGTTCCGCCCTCGGTCGCGTCCACCGCGGTGAGGAGGACCACCGCGTCGGGCAGCTTGACCCGCGCCTCGTGCCGGATCTGCGCGAGCCGCGCTGCGAACGACGGCGGGAGCGGCACCCGGGTGACCCCCAGCTCGGCCAAGTCGGTCTCGGCTGTTGCCAGTTCGCCAGACTGGGCAGGGCCGACCAGGAATTCGGCAACAGTCAGTTCGCTCGCTGCGAGTCGGGCGCCGCCGGACAGTGCGTCCGCCAGTGCGGCGACAGCCCGATCATGGAACTGGTCCGAGGGTTCGAAAGCGGCGATCAGCGCGCTCGCGTCGACGATGATCAATCCGGCCATTCGGACCTGAGATTCGCGAGGTAGCCCTCGGGGAACCACTCGGTGCGGCGGCCGGCGATACGTGTGAGGGCTGCGAGGCGTTGCTCGATTTCGCTGTCCGACTGTTCATCGATCGACTCCGCGCCTGCGGCGATCAGCTTACGCAGCAGCCGCGACGGGCTGTCGGCGTGCGCCGGCCAGCGCCGGCGGGCGATCGCGAGCGCGTGCGCCACCTCGGGGGTCTCCGTGATGGCGTGGCGGGCGCGGGTCGTGGGCATACCCCAGTGTAACACCGGTCAGGAAGGTGTCACACCTGCTCGCCGCCCCGCAGCACGCACAGAAGGCGCAGGTCGGGGGATAGTTCCAGCACGTCGGCGCGCAGCCCGGCGGAGAGCTCGCCGCGGTCGCGCAGGCCCAGCAGCCGGGCGGGCGTGGTCGACCCGGCGCGGACGGCGTCGGCGAGCGGGACGCCCGAGTGCAGGACCGCCCGCACCACCACGTCGAGCACCGAGGAGGTGCCGCCGGCGATGGCGCCCGGCGTACCGTCGGCGGTGGTCAGCCTGGCCGTCCCGCCCGCGACGGTGACCTCGAGCGGGCCCAGCACGTACTGCCCGTCGGGCATGCCGGCGGCCTGCATGGCGTCGGAGACGAACGCGATGTGCTCGGGCCCGACGGTGGCGAAGACCATCGCGACGGTGCCGGCGGCCAGGTGCACCCCGTCGCCGATGAGCTCCGCCACGGCCCGCCCCTCGCCCGCCACGGTGAGCCCCGCGGCGACGGCCCCCGGGTTCCGGTGGTGCATGGGGTGCATGCCGTTGAACAGGTGCGTGATGCTCACCGGGCCGGTGGCCGCGGTGAGGCCCGCGACCACGGTGTCGTAGTCGCCGGCCGTATGGCCCACGGACACAACGGCTCCGGCGTCCGTCAGCTGCCGGGCCAGGTCCGCGAAGTGCGCGGTCTCCGCGGCCAGGGTCATGGAGCGGATCCGCCCGCCGCCCGCGTCGAGCAGGGATGCGAGCAGCGCCGGATCGCCGTCCACGATGTACCGCGGATCCTGCGCGCCGCACACCTCCGCGGCCAGGAACGGCCCCTCCAGGTGGAGGCCGGCGACGGTGCCGTCGTCCACCAGCGGCGCCAGGGTCGCGATCCGCTCCAGCAGCCGCTCCGGCGCGGCCGAGACGAGGGAGGCCAGCACCGTCGTACTGCCCCGGCCCAGGTGGTGCGCCGCCGCGGCCCGGGCACCGTCGGCGTCGGAGTCGGGGAAGCCGAACCCCCCGCCCCCGTGGCAGTGCACGTCGATCATGCCGGGCACGTACACCCGGTCCGACGGTGCCGGGAGCGTCGCGGCCGGGAAGGCCGAGGCGGGCCCCACCTCCGCGATCAGCCCGCCGGCGAGGGCCACGACACCGTCGTCGATCACCCCGGAGGGCGTGACGACGGTGCCCCGCAGGGCCTCCGTCACGCCGTGGCCTCGGCTTCCATGTCCTCGTCCTCCCGCCCGGGGGTCTTCAGGTTCCACCGCTTGATGATGAACGAGAAGGAGAAGTAGTAGATCACCGCGTACACCAGGCCCATCGGGATCAGCCACAACGGGTTGGTCGCCTTGCCGAAGTTCAGCACGTAGTCGATCGCCCCGGCGGAGAAGGTGAAGCCGTGGTGGATGCCGAGCCAGTTCGCGATGAGCAGCGAGCTGCCCGTGAGCAGGGCGTGCACGATCAGCAGCGGCCAGGCGACGAAGATGAACGCGAACTCCAGCGGCTCGGTGATGCCGGTGAGGAAGCTGGTGAGCGCGACCGACACCATGATGCCGCCGACCACCTTGCGGTTCTTCGGCTTGGCGCACCGGTAGATCGCCAGCGCCGCCGCGGGCAGGCCGAACATCATGATCGGGAAGAAGCCGGTCATGAACGTGCCGGCCGTCGGATCGCCCTGCAGGAAGCGGGAGATGTCGCCGTGCACGACCTCGCCCGTCGAGGTGGTGTAGTCGCCCAGGATGAACCACACCACGGAGTTGATGATGTGGTGCAGGCCCAGCGGCAGCAGCAGGCGGTTCACCGTGCCGAACACGCCGCCGCCGACGACGGAGTGCTCCGAGACCCAGCTGCCGAGGCTGGTGAGCGCCCAGTTGAACGCGGGGTAGATGAACGACATGATCACGCCCACGACGATCGCGCCCGAGGCGGTGAGGATCGGCACCAGGCGGCGGCCGGAGAAGAAGCCCACGTAGTCCGGCAGCTTGGTCTTGTAGAACCGCTGCCAGAGGATGGCGGACATGATGCCGATGACGATGCCGCCGAGCACCCCGAAGTCCACCACCGCGGGGTCGCCGGCCTTGTCGACCTTGCCTGCGAGCACCACCGGCGACATGGCCTTCTCGACCGCCTGGAACGACAGGTAGCCCACCAGCGCGGCGAGCGCCGTCGAGCCGTCGGCCTTCTTGGCCCAGCCGATCGCGATACCCACCGCGAACAGGATGGGAAGGTTCGAGATGAGGGCGTTGCCGGCGCCGCCGATCACCGCGGCGACGGTCTTCATCGAGGAGAAACGCCCCAGGAGATCGTCCTGGCCGAGGCGCAGCAACAGGCCCGCGGCGGGCAGTACCGCGATGGGCAGCATGAGGCTGCGGCCCAGTTTCTGGAGACCGCTCAGATCGAGCCGCCGTGCTGATATACCGGATTCGGATGAGGAACTCATTTTTCGCTCCTGTCGAGGGACGAGTCCACTAGGGTGCTGAAAGGTTATAACCAGTTGGGTCCGGCGCGAGCCGGTTTCCCCGAACCTGAGGAAGAAAAGGGCGGCGGACATGTCGAAGGCGCAGGACATCGTGAACGGTCTCGGCGGGGCGGACAACATCGAGGAGGTGGAGGGCTGCGTCACGCGTCTGCGCTGCGAGGTCAAGGACACCGGCCTCGTGGACCAGGCCGCGCTCAAGAAGCTCTCGCACGGCGTGATGGTCGCGGGCTCCGCCGTGCAGGTGGTCGTCGGGCCCACCGCCGACGCGCTCGCCGAGGAAGTGCAGGACCTCCTGTGACCGACGTGCTCGCCCCCGTCGCCGGCCGCCTGCTCCCGCTCTCCGCGGTGCCGGACGAGGTGTTCGCCGCGGAGATGGTGGGCTCCGGTGTCGCGATCGAGCCCTCGGTGCCCGCCGACGGTGCCGACGCCGTGGTGCTCGCCCCGGTGGCGGGCACGGTGATGAAGTTGCATCCGCACGCGGCGATCGTGCTCGCGGGCACCGGCATCGGCGTTCTGGTGCACGTCGGCATCGACACCGTGAATCTGAACGGCGAGGGCTTCACGCTGTTCGCCGAGGAGAAGGCGAAGGTCGCCGCGGGCGACCCGCTGATCGGGTTCTCCCCCTCCGGGATTCGCGGCCGCGGACTCAGCGCGATCTGTCCCGTGGTGGTCATGGACTCGGTGGCCGGCTCGATCACGGGGCTGGAGGAACGCGACGTCGCGGCGGGTGATTGGATCTTCAGCGTCTGACTCCACCCGCGGCCGGGCGTGTTCGTCTGGTCACAGTGATCGAATCAAGGCGAAATCCTCTCACCGGGTTGAGTACGGTTGTCGCGACCGACGACGAGCGAAAGAGAAGGGGGCGGCCTGTGGCGAGCACGACGGGACGCCTCGGTGAGGGGGTGCTGCGATGGATGCGCACTTGGTTCTGAGCCTCATCACCATTCCGTTGTTCACGGGGATCATCGGCTACATCACCAACTGGACCGGCGTCCTCATGATGTTCGAGCCCAAGCGGTTCTACGGGGTCAAGGTGCCGGGCGTGGCCGCGCTGTACCCGCTGCTCCCGCGCCGCGTGCAGGTGATCCCGGCGATCCAGCCGGACGGCCGCGTCGGCTGGCAGGGCATCGTGCCCTCGCGCGCGGAGAAGATGGCCAGCATCGCCGTCGACAAATCGCTCAACAAGGTGGGCAGCATCGCCGAGTTCTACGAGGTGATGGACCCCGAGCACGTCTCTGAGGTGCTCACCCGGGCGTCACTGCCCACGATCCCGTCGATCGTCGAATCCGTGATGCAGCGCGAGAATCCGCGACTGTGGTACTCGCTGCCCGACGACGTCAAGCAGCTCGTGTACCGCCGCACCGCGGCCTCGCTGCCGAAGGACGTCCGGAAGATCACCTCCACCATCGGCGAGAACATCGACGACTACATCGATGCCAAGCTCATGGTGATCCGGTATCTGACGAACAACCCCGCGGTACTCAAGGACATCTTCTACAACATGGGCCGCAAGGAGCTGAAGTTCATGCAGAACTTCGGTTTCTACTTCGGCTTCCCCATGGGCTTCCTGCTGGTGGCGCTGTTGCACTTCTTCCCCTACTGGTGGCTGCTGCCGCTCGGCGGGATCGTGATCGGCTACGTGGTCAATTACATCGGGATCCTCATGATCTTCGAGCCGATCCACCCCACCTGGTGGGTGCCGTGGAAGCAGGGCCTGTTCCTGAAGCGGAAGAGGGAGATCGCCGAGCAGTACGCGATCGTGATGGCGGACAAGGTGATCACCATCGAGAACATCTGCGACGAGTTGCTGCACGGCCCCCGTTCCGACCGCACCCGCGCCACCGTCGAATCGGTGCTGCGCGAGTCGATCGACGCGGCGGCCGGGTGGGCGCGCGGCGTGGTGAAGCTGTCCGTGGGATCCGAGGCCTACGACCGGGTTCCCCAACTCGTGGGTGCCGAGGCGCTCAAGGTGGCGCAGGCGACGGTGAGCGAGCCGCAGTTCGTCGCGCAGCAGCAGACCAAGGTGCGTGAGTTCGTGATCGAGCGGATGAACAAGCTCAGCCCGGAGGACCTCAGCGAGCTGCTCCGCTCCGCCATCAAGCAGGACGAGTGGCTGCTGTTCCTGCACGGCGCGGTACTGGGCTCGTTCGCCGGGTTCCTCCATCTAGCGATTTTCGGGGTGTGACAGACGTGAGTGAGAAGTCCCGTTCCACAGCGCGGCCCGGTGACGAGGACGCCGACGAGGCGCGCGAACTCGCGCTCCGCGACGGCGGCGAGGTGACCGCCGCGCCCAAGCAGGAGTCCGGCGGCCTGCTCGGCCGGCTCGGCCGGGTCTCGAGCTCGGCGCTCAACGTGACCCGCGAGGTGGGCGGCTCCGCGCAGCGCCTCACCCAGCAGTTCGTGAGCGAGGCGGGTCACCTGGTGGACGTCGCGCTGACCACGGAGGTCGCGCCCCGCGTCGTGGTGCACGGCGAGGTGATCGAGGACCGCCCCGAGCAGGAGGCGGAGCCCGCCGCCACCACGGAGGAACTGCGCCGCCTGGGCGACCGGCTGCTCGCGCAGTCCGCCGAGCCCGCCGGGGCGGAGCAGACCCACCCCGCCTACGAGCACATCGTGGTGCAGCTGAACCCCGACGAGGCGCGCATCCTGCGGCTGCTGGTCACCGACGGTGCGCAGCCCGCGATCGACGTGCGCACCAACCGCCCGTTCGGGGTGGGCGCCGAGACGGTGGCGGCGGGGGTCTCGATGATCCCGGAGGTCGCCGGGTGCCGCAATCCCGACCGCATCGCCGAGTACCTCGGCAACCTGCACCGGCTCGGCCTGATCTGGTTCTCCAAGGAGCAGGTGGACGTGCGGCGCTACGAGCTGCTGCAGGTGCAGCCCCAGCTGATCGACGCGCTGCACCGGGCGGGCCGGTACGCCAAGACCGTGCGGCGCCGGATCGAGATCACCCCCTTCGGCCGCGGCTTCTACACGACCTGCTTCTCGCCGACGCAGCGCTTCGTGGACTGAGGGCCGGGGCGGTAGTCTTCGACCATGGCCTGGAGCACGCGGGAGCTGGCCGAGCTGGCCGGGACCACGGTGAAGGCCGTCCGCCACTACCACGAGATCGGGATCCTCGACGAGCCCGAGCGCCGGTCCAACGGCTACAAGCAGTACGGCGCGGCACACCTCATCCGGCTGCTGCGCATCATGCGGTTGAAGGAGCTGGGCATCCCGCTGGCCGCGCTGCGGGCCGATGCCGCGGCGGAGGATCTGCCCGCCGCGATCCGGAGGCTGGACGGGGAGCTGGTGGAGCGGATCGAGCACCTGCAGCGGATCCGGGCGGAGCTGGCGACGGCGCTCGAGCACGGGGTCCCGCTCGATACGCCCGCCGCGTTCCACGCGGTCTCCCAGTCGATCTCGGAGGCGGACCGGGGGCTGGCCACGGTGATCGCGGGGGTGTTCGACGATGCAGCGCTGGGCGACCTCAGCGCGCTCATGGCGGAGCGCTCCGACGCGGAGACGATGTTCGACGAACTGCCCGCCGACGCCGACGACCCTGCGATCGACGCGGTGGCGCGGGCCATGGAGATGAAGGCCCGCGAGGACCTGCGCCGCTACCCGCAGATGGCGGGGTTCATCGAGAGCTCCCCGCTGGGGGCGGGTGCCGCGGCGCGGGCGGTCGGCACGGCGATCTACGAGCTGTACAACCCCGCCCAGGTGCAGGCGCTCGTCCGACTCGCGGCGCTGCTCGCACAGTGACGCCCAGGGACCTGCGGTACCGAGTCACTGCTCCGCAGGCGGCGGTCAGTGCGCGGACTCGGTGACCGTCATCTGCACCTGGTAGCGGTCGGAGCGGTACCAGGAGTAGCTGTGCTCCACTCGGGCCTCGCCGGAGAAGGAGACGCGGTCGAAGGCGAGTAGCGGTGTGCCCGAGGGGACTCCGAGCACGCGGCCCAGCTCCCCGTCCGAGGCGATGGCGCCGATCGACTGCTCCGCGCGGTCGATCGGCCGCCCGTACTCGGCGCGCAGCAGGTCGTAGATCGACTGGGTGAGGTCGTGCTCGGTGAGCCCGGGGGCGATCGCCTCCGGGTACCAGGCGTCGTCCACCGAGATCGGTACGCCGTCCGCGAGGCGCAGGCGCCGCACGTGGTAGGCGGTATCGGCCGCGCGCAGCTGCAGGGCGGAGGTGGTCGACGGTGGCGGCACCCGCAGCTCCGTCTGCAGGATCAGGGTCGACGGTGCGCGGCCCAGGCGCCGCATGTCCTCGTGGAACGAGGCGAGGTGCAGCCGGGAGCGGGCGGGGCGGTCGGCGACGAACGTGCCCTTGCCGCGGATCCGCACCAGGGTGCCCTCGGCCACCAGCTGGCGCAGCGCCTCGCGCACGGTGATCCGGGAGACCCCGTATTCCTCGCACAGCTGGCGTTCGCTGGGCAGCGCGGCGCCGGACTCCAGCTCGGCGGCGCAGCGCTGTTCGAGGAGCGCCCGGAGCTGTTCGTGTTTCGGAATCGGGCCGTCCGCGATCATGCGCCCATCCTGTCACACCAGGTAATGACCAGTGGCGCTATCGGACTCCGGCGACCCGGAACTGCACGCTGATCCGCGGCCCGGCGTGCGCCACCTTCGGCACCGCGTGCTCCCAGGTGCGCTGCGCCGAGCCGCCCATCGCCAGCAGGTCGCCGTGGCCGATGGACAGCCGGGTGCTGGTGCCGCCGCCGCGGGGCCGCAGCAGGAAGGGTCGGGTCGCGCCCAGGGACACGATGGCGACGATCGTGTCGTGGGTGGCGCCGCGGCCGATCGTGTCCCCGTGCCAGGCCACCGAGTCCGCGCCGTCCCGGTACAGGCACAGCCCCACCGAGGTGAAGGGTTCGTGCAGGTCCTCCCAGTAGAGCTCCGTCAGCAGGTCCCGGGTGCGGGCCAGTTCCGGGTGCGGCAGCGCGGCCCCGGTGTCGTAGTGCCGGAGCAGCCGGGGAACGGGCAGCGTCCGGTCGTACATGCGGCGCCGCTCTGCGACCCACGGCACGTCGCGCTGCAGGGCGGCGAACAGCTCGTCCGCCCCGTGCTGCCAGCCGGCGCGCACGTCCAGCCATGCCCCGCCCCGGAGCTCCCGGCGGTGCGGGGCGAGCGGCACGGCACCGTCGAACAGTGAATCCTGCATCGGTCACGACGATACGTCGCGGCACTGACACGAAGCGGAGGCTCTCGGCGGGGCCGCGCCCACAGTAGGGTTGGGGCGTGCGATTCGGACTCTTCCTCCCGCAAGGCTGGCGCTTCGACCTCGTCGGCATCGACCCGGCGGACCACTGGCCCGTCCTCTCCGGCCTGGCCCGGCGCGCCGACACCGGCCCCTGGGACTCGGTGTGGGTGTACGACCACTTCCACACCACGCCCGTCCCGAGCCGGGAGGCCACGCACGAGGCGTGGACCCTGATGTCGGCCCTGGCCGCCACCACCGACCGGGTGAAGCTCGGACAGATGTGCACCGCGATGGGCTACCGCAACCCCGCCTACCTGGCCAAGGTGGCCGCCACCGTCGACCTGATCTCCGGCGGGCGCACCCAGATGGGCATCGGCGGCGGCTGGTACGAGCACGAGTGGCGCGCCTACGGCTACGGATTCCCCTCGGCGGGGGAGCGGCTCGGCATGCTCGACGAGGGCGTGCAGATCCTGCGCCAGGCCTGGACCGAGGGGCGGTCCACCCTGGACGGCGAGCACTACCGGGTGGACGGCGCGATCTGCGAGCCCCGCCCGCTGCAGGACGGCGGCATCCCGCTGTGGATCGCCGGCGGCGGCGAGAAGAAGACGCTGCGGATCGCGGCGAAGTACGCGCAGTACACCAACTTCGACGGCACCTTCGAGGGTTTCGCCCACAAGTCGGAGGTGCTGCGCGCCCACTGCGCCGAGGTGGGCACCGATTTCGGCGCGATCACCCGCTCGGCCAACTACAACATCGCGATCGGGGAGGCCGCGCGCGACGTGCAGACCCGCCTCGACGAGACCCGCAACCGGCTGCTCGAGCACGTGCCCGAGGCCGCCGTGGACGCCACCATGGGCAGCTTCCTCGGCATGCCCGGCGTGGGGACGCCGGACGACATCGTGGCGAACCTCAAGCGGCTCGAGGCCGACGGCATGACCTACGCCATCTGCTACTTCCCCGAGATCGCCTACGACACTTCGGGACTCGAGCTCTTCGAGCGCGAGGTGATCCCCGCCTTCTCCTGACGCCGCCAGGGCGGCTCGGCGCGCCGCTCCGCGTGCACGGGGCAGTAGTGCATCGGGTTCCCGCGCTCGGAGTGCGGCGGCAGGTTCCAGGTGGCGAGTGCAGGACCGGGGCGTCGTACAGGCCCACGGTGCCCCACAGCATCGATAGACTCGGAAGCTCCTCGCAGGCGCCCGGCGGTGAGCGCGAAGCTTCGGTTCACCGTGATCCCTACGTCTTCTCGTACGCCGTCTTCTTGGAAACTGTTTCTATTGCAACAGCTTTCGAGCGCCCGAGAGCTGCGTCACAGCTCGCTGCGCATCCGGCGTCCGCCTCGCCGGTTGTACGCTTCCCAGCAGGTCAAGAGCATCGGCGAAGACGGCCCCGGCCAGCTGATCGGCAACCCTCCTTCATGGCGGCGGGGTGCCCCGGGTGACGACCTGGCTGTACCGGTAGGCGGTACGGCAAGCGCTATAGCCGCGATCAGCGCGGCTCCGGTAAGGGAGCTCGAATGAGTAGAACTGTGGTGTCCAGGCGTGCCGCGATCACAGCGGCCGCGATCATTGCAGCGATGGGGATCACCGGGACGGTCAGTGCCTGCGGTGATGGCGGAGCCGCCGCGGCCGACACTGTGTACTTCGGCGTATCCGGTCCGAAGACCGGCGCGTCCGCCGAGTACGGCCGCCTCTGGCAACAGGGGTTCGATCTCGCTCTGGACGAGGTCAACGCAGCGGGCGGGATCGACGGAAAGCGGGTGGAGCTCAAGTGGGAGGATTCGCAGTCGGATCCGAAGCAGACGGTACCCATCGCCACCAAGTTCGTCGCAGATGAATCGATCATCGCCGAACTGGGGGACTTCTCCTCGCCCGCGTCGATCGCCGCGTCTCCGGTGTACAACCGGGGAAAGCTGGTCCAGTACGGGTTCACCAACTCCGCTGTGGATTTCACCAAGGGTGGCGACTACATCTGGAGCCCGTCGATCACCCTGGACAAGTTCCAGGAGCGCAACGCCGAGTGGGTGTCTAAGAAGGCCAAGCGGGTATCCGTGGTCTACCTCGAGAGCGACTGGGGCAAGCAGGCGTTCTCCCTGTTCGAGAAGAGCGCGAAGGAGAAGGGGGTCGAGATCGTGTACTCGTCGCCGATCCTCGCGGACTCCACGGACTTCAAGCCCATTCTGATCAAGGGACGCGACGCGGATCCCGAGGCCTTCGTGCACCTGGGCTACGGTCCCGACGGTGCTCTGGTGGTCAAGCAACTACGTGATGTCGGCTTCACCAAGCAGTTCTTCGGCGGCCAGAACACGCCGCAGTTCATCTCCTTGGCAGGGGATTCCGCGGCCGGTGACATCGTCAACGGTGTCTTCTCCGCCTACGACCCGGACCCGCGGATCCAGAAGTTCGTGACCGCGTTCAAGGACCGGTTCAAGGCCGATCCGGGTGACTTCAACGTCTACGCCTATGACGCGATCAATGTGCTCGTGAAGGCAGCACGCACCAAGGGGGCGACCCGTGAGGGAATCCTGGAGGGGTTGAAGTCGATCAAGGACTTCGAGGGGATCGGACTGGGCACCTTCAGCTTCGACCCGCAGACCCGCCGTCCCGAAGGTGTCCGCCCGATCGAGTTGATCCTGCGTGACGGCAAGTTCGTTCCGACCGGCAATCGCTGATGCTCGACACACTCATCGCGGGGATCGTGCACGGCAACGCCTACGCGCTGCTCGCGGTAGGAATCACGCTGATCTTCGGGGTCACCAACGTGATCAACTTCGCGCACGGCGCGATCTTCGCGCTGGGGTCGGTCCTGGGGTGGTGGCTCATCGCCGAGCAGGGACTGTCGCTGTGGATCGCGATCATCGTGGTGGTGGCGACCACAGCGGCGATCGGGATCGCCCTGGACGTGGTCGCGGTGCGACCGCTGCGCCGGGCTCCGGCGGTCGCGGCACTCCTTACGACCGTGGCCGCCGGCTTGGTGATCGAGAACCTCACCCAGATCGTCTTCGGGCCCGAGACGCGGCCCTTCCCCCAGGTGCTGCCGACGAACAACATTCAGATCGGTGGTGTCCGGCTCGGAACCTCGGATCTGGTGATGTTCGCCATCACAGTCGGCGTGATGGCGGGGCTGTGGGTGTTCCTGAAGTTCAGCAAGTACGGTCTCGCGATCCGTGCGACCGCACAGGATGTCGATGCCGCAGCGCAGATGGGCGTGGGAGTGCAGCGGATCCAACTCCTCGGCTTCGCGATCGCCTCCGGCCTCGGCGGCCTCGCCGGCATCTTCGTCGGTCTGTACAACTCGAACATCTCGCCGACCAGTGGCACGATGGCCGGCCTGGTGGGGTTCGTCGCCGCGACGATCGGTGGACTCGGGTCGATTCCCGGCGCCGTGCTCGGCGGATTCGTCCTGGGCATCGCCGAGGCCTTCGGCATCTACTTCCTCGGTGACGGATATCGTGATCTGATCACGTTCGGTCTGTTGCTGGTGTTCCTGGTCGTGCGGCCCGGTGGGTTGCTGGCCGCGCCTGCGGCGATCGGGGCTGAACCGATGACCGGGACCTTTCTGGGAATCGGTCGACAGTTCGACATCCGGCGGTGGCATGTGGTCGCGGCTTTCGCCGCCGCGGCTGTCGTGGTTCCGCTACTGGGCGGCTACCCGTCGGTGGTCGGCACCCAGATCGTCGTCTACGCGATCATCGCGGTGTCGCTGACCCTGATCGCAGGTTCCGCTGGGCAACTCGTCATCGGGCAGGCCGGACCGGTCGCCGTCGGCGCCTACGCATCCGCTCTCCTGACGGTGGAGGCGGGATGGCCCTTCCTCCCGGCGCTGCTGACAGCCGGTGTGATCGCAGCGGTCGTCTCGTCGGTGGTGGCCGCGCCCCTGTGGCGACTGAGCGGTCACTACGTCGCGGTCGCCACTCTCGGACTGGGAGTGGTCGTGATCGCGGTGATTCGCAACTGGGAGAGCCTGACTCACGGTAGCTACGGGATCTTCGCGATCCCGGCCCCGACGATCCTCGGGATCGAGCTGGTGGACGGCCGGTACGCCTTCCTCCTGGATCTGGCCCTGTTGGCGGTGACGCTCGCCTTCGTCGTCCGCGTCCAGCGCTCACGGCTCGGAATCGCACTCCGGGCCATCGGCGCCGACGAGGTGGCGGCGCGGTCGGCCGGAGTGCCGGTGCGGGACTACAAGGCACTCGCCTTCGCGATCAGTGCTTTCTTCTCCGGCATTGCAGGATCACTACTCGCGCATCAGTACTCGTACATCGATCCCTCGGTCTTCACCATCTCGATGTCGCTGCTGGTGATCACCGTACTCGTGCTGGGAGGGATGGGATCGCCGTACGGCGCGGTGCTGGGCGCGGTGGTGCTGATCGGAGTGCCGGAGGCGTTGCGACTGGCGCCGGAGGCCAGGATCCTGCTCTACGGCATCGCTCTTCTGGTGTGCATCAGATTCCGGCCCCAGGGGCTGTTGGTGAGGAGGCAACGTGTCGCAGTCACAGCATGAGCAACCCGGAAGTGGTGGTGGACGGGTGGTGCTCGAAGCGACCGGCCTCCGATTGTCCTTCGGCGGTGTGCACGCGGTCGACGGCCTCGACCTCACCGTCCGGGAGGGGGAGTTCGTCTCGATCATCGGTCCCAACGGTTCGGGGAAGACCACCACCGTGAATCTGCTGAGCGGGGTACTACGGCCCGATGCCGGAGAGGTCCGGATCGCGGGCGCACTGCTGCCGCCCGGAGAACCGGACGCGGCGGCTGAGGCAGGACTCGCTCGAACCTTTCAGAACGGAAGGGTCTTCGGGCAACTCACGGTCGCGGAGAACATCACGATCGGGCAACACACCACGCTGCGAGCTGCGCGGCCGCTGCGCCGTATCGCGCGATGGCCCGTGGTCCGCTGGCTGCCGCTACTGGCCGAACTCGCGCTCGCCCTGGCGCCCACGCGCGCGGTGAGATCCGAGGCGGCGGCGGCCGCCACGGGACGGCGGGAGCAGATCGAGAGGTTCGCGCAGCGCTTGGGGCCGCGCGCCGATGACGAGGCCTACACACTCTCCTACGCCAACCGTAGGCGTACGGAGATCGCGCGGGCACTCGCCGCCCGGCCCCAGGTCTTGCTCCTGGACGAGCCGGCGGCGGGAATGAACCAGACGGAGACCGCGGAGATCGGGGAGCAGTTGCGAGTACTCAGAGAAGGTGGGCAGACGATCGTTCTCGTAGAGCACAAACTGGAGATCGTGAATGCGCTGTCCGACCGCGTGATCGTGCTCGATGAGGGTGCGATCATCGCAGCCGGAACGGCAGCCGAGGTGACGGCGGATCCACGCGTCGTCCAGGCGTATCTCGGTGCTCGCCGGTTGCAGGGCCGATCGGATCAGGGGGAGGACGCGCATGACGCGCTTCGATGACCCCCCGGTCCTGGAATTCTCCGATGTCACGGTCCATTACGGTCAGTCGACGGCACTCGACGGGGTTTCGCTCGTGGTTCCCGCGGGACGGATCGTCTCATTGCTCGGTGGTAATGCATCGGGCAAGTCGACGACGATGAAGACCGCGCTCGGACTGCTCCGGCCCACCAGCGGTACGGTGCGGATCGACGGGCGGGATGCAGCCGGTACTTCCCCTGCGGCACGTATCCGCGCGGGCCTCGCATCCGTGCCGGAGGCTCGCCGGGTCTTCCCGTCGATGACCGTCGAGGAGAACCTGCTCGTCGGTGCGCACACCGTTCGGGCGAGTCGCCGCAGCCTCCTCGAGCGCGCGCTCGAACTCTACGAGCACTTCCCGCGATTGTGCGAGCGACGGGATCAGCAAGCGGGCACCCTCTCAGGTGGTGAGCAGCAGATGCTGGCGTTCGCCCGCGCGCTCATGAGCCGACCTCGGTTGGTGTGCATGGACGAGCCGACGATGGGCCTGTCGCCTCTGTTCGTAGACCGAGTCCTCGATGAGATCGCCAGGCTCAACCGGGAGTTGGGAATCTCGATCCTCCTGGTGGAGCAGCAGGCCGAACTGGCGCTGTCGATAGCTCATGCCGGTTACGTCCTGCGCAACGGCCGGGTGGTACTGCACGGAACAGCTGCGGAACTGCTCGGCAATGCCGAGGTCAAGGACGCCTACTTGGGAGGGAGTGCTGCATGACCCTGCAACGACTCGGCCTGTTCACCCGGCTCGTGCGAGGCACGGCCGATCAGAATCCGGATCAGCTCTATCGGAATGCGCAGGAGCAGATCGCTCTGGCGGAGAATCTCGGCGTGGACACCGTCTGGGTCGCCCAGCACCACGTCGATCCAGAGGAAGGAGGCCTGCCCGCGCCGCTGGTCTTCCTGGCACACGTGGCTGCGACCCATCGGAAGATCGGACTCGGAACGGCCATCGTGGCTCTGGCACTGGAGGATCCGCTGCGGGTGGCGGAGGACGCCTCGGTGCTCGATGTGCTTTCCGGCGGACGACTGCAGTTGGGTTTCGGCAGCGGTGGCGGAGCTCGGGCACTCGAGGTGTTCGGGATCGACGCCGGAGACCGGTCACGAGCGTATTCGGACAAGCTCGCGACGGCATCGGCCGCCCTCGCCGGGGGCGATCTGGCATCCGGCGCTCGCTTGTACCCGCCCGCCGGTGGGCTGGTGAACCGGCTGTGGCACGCCACCTTCTCGGAAGCGGGTGCCGAGCGGGCGGGCGCGGCCGGCGCTGGACTGTTGCTCTCGCGAACCCAGCCACGCGCCGAGGGTGCACCGGGCGCCACGATCGGAGGTGTCCAGAGGCCCCTCGTCGATGCCTACCGCGCTGCACTTCCCGCCGGTACGGTCGGACGGATCGGGGTGTCCCGTTCCGTCTTCGTGGCGGACGATCCGCAACTCGCAGCGGACTCGGCGCGAGCGGGCGCTACGCGCTTTCTCGACCGGCTGGTGCGCGAAGGAATAACGGGTCTGGGGAGCACGGTCGGGGACTTGCTCCGCGACAGCATCGTCGGCAGCCCCGAGCAGGTCACCGAGGCACTTCGCGCTGACGAGGTGCTCGCTGATGCCACCGACCTGATCGTCCAGGTTCATCCGATCGACCCCGAACAACACCACGTACTGCGGTCCATCGAACTGTTGGCGACTGAAGTCGCGCCCGCACTCGGCTGGCCGGGCCAGAAGGAGAGGAACGATGTCTGATGTGATCGATGCGGCATTGAACCCGGCCGGCCGGCCGCGTGTGCGCGAGATCCGCCAGGCCAAGGCGGAAGTCCTGCGACGCACCGAGGCGATCGGAACGGCGATCTTCGATGGACCTGCCGGACGGGGCATCGGGGCCGGACTGTTGTTCCACATCGCCGCCCGTGTGGCGGAATTGGGCGAGGCGCACCGGCTCGCGGAGCACTACCGCACACGCGCTGCAGAGCACGAGTTCGATCCCGACGGGCCGAGGGTCGTACGGGCGAGGACACATGCGGAACTCGTGACCGCCGAGCCGGCGCGTGCCGGATCCGATGACGTGGCAGCGCTGGAAGTAGCCGGCTTCGATCCGGAGGCGATCGTGACTCTGAGCCAGCTGATCGGGTTCGTCAACTACCAGGTGCGCGTGATCGCGGGACTGGATCTACTAGGAAGTGCCGACTCATGACCGAGGTCCGAGAAGTACCGGCCGAGCAGCGGCCCACGGGATTCACCCAGGACGAACTCGACTGGGTGCCCTGGGTCGAGCCGATCTCCGCACACGAGGCGAAGCCGCAGCAGCGGGAACTGCTCACCGGACAGCGTGGTCGAAGCCCGTACTTCCGGCTACTGGCGCGCAATCCGGAAGTGCTCGCGGAGCGCAGCGCGAACGACAAGGAGATCTTCTACGCGCGTGACGGATTGAGCAGAACGCTCCGTGAGTTCGCGGCCACGGTGACCTCGCGCTACAACGGCTGCGAGTACTGCGCCTCGGTGCACTCGCGGTTCACCTCCCAACTCTCCGGGCGGGGCTCCGATGTGCAGCGGATCCTCGACGAGGGGGTAGGAGCCCGGATCGACCCGGAGTGGGATGCGGTGGCTGATTTCGTGGCAGCGCTTTCCGCCTCTCCGCCGAGGGCGACCGCAGCGCAGGTGGAGGCCCTGCGCACGAACGGCTTGGGTGACGGCGAAATCCACGAACTCGTACTCGCCGCGGCATCCTTCGCATGGGCGAATCGAATGATGCTCAGTCTGGGCGAGCCCGAGGTCGCCGCGAAGCCGTAGCGCGGGCCCGCGGTGTCAGTCGCCCGGATGCGATCCTTCGGAGTCGATCTCGGTGAAGACCGACTCGGCGACGGCCGTGGCGTTGAGGGCGCGGGGAAAGCCTGCGTACACGGCACTGTGCAGCAGTGCCTCGACCACCTCCGACCGGGTCAGACCCACGTTGAGCGCAGCGCGCAGGTGCACGCGCAGTTGCGGTTCGCACCCGCCGAGAGCCGTCAGGACGCCGAGCGTCACCAGTTGCCGGCTGCGTGGGTCGAGCCCCGGCCGGTCGTAGACGTCGCCGAATGCGAACGCCGCGACGTGGTGTGCCAGGCCCGGGCTGATCGCCGCGAGCGACTCGATGACCCGGGTACCCGCGGCGCCGTCGATCGACTCCAGGACATCGAGTCCGTGGCGACGGCGCACAAGGTTCTCGGGGGAGTCGATGTCGTGCTGGGGATCCGGCCCGACCTGATCAGGCATGGTGGGACTCCGATGCCGAGGTGGGCGACGGCACCGGGGTGAGTAGGACGATCGGGATCGGCCAGGGAAGACTCGCCTGGAATCCGGGGAGGAACGGCGCCTTCGGAAGTGCCTGGTCCCAGAGGCGTTGCCGCTCCGATGATTCAGTGACGAGAGCATCGACCGGAACAGGGTGTTCGACGCCGCGTACCTCGATCTGCGCACGCGGTTGTGCCAATAGATTGTGGAACCATCCGGGTTTGGTAGCCCGGCCGCCGTTGGCGGCGAAGACGTAGAAGCGGGATCCGTCACGCCACGAGGTCAACGGCGTCACCCGTTCTCGCCCACTGATCGCGCCGATGGTGGTGAGGAGCAGGTACTCCACGCCTTGCGGTGCATCGGTGATCACGCCGCGGGTACGGCGGAACTCCGCTATCAGCGCGGCGTCTCTGGACTCAACGGGATCGGCCATGTGATCAGCGTAATCGACTGCATTGCAGTGCAGCTCGTGACGTGTGCCACGCAGCCGACTATTAATCGTACTGCGTAGAAATGTGCGAACGCAACGGTTCGTTTGTAGTGTTCTGCGTGCGGTCAAGAGTTCCAGCGCCAAGCCCCGGCTCGCTGGGCGGCAACCCTCCCTCGACGGCGGGGTGCTCCGGGTGACGACCGGATGGTGGCGATCGCACACCATAAGCGTCTGTGAAACGGGGAATTCCATGTCTGTTACTTCGCTTCTGCCCACTGAGGTCGCCGATCTGCGCCACGACCTCTCCGATGTGGTGGTCGTCGCCGACCGCTTCCTCGGTGTATCGGCAGACGAACGGGTACATACTGTTTCGGGACTCGCGGCAGTGCTGCGAGGACGGCGGTACCGCACCGGGGACGGAGGGGGAATCCGCCTTCGTCTCGGTCAAGGACTGACCGAGCACGACATCGAGTACCTCCAGCACGTGGCATCGGTGCACGCTCCGCACGAGCGCGTCGAGGTGATCGGGGAGGTCCACGAGCCCACGCCGCGCCATCAAGTGCACAAGTACCAGAACTCGAACGTGCTTCTCGCGGACCTGGTGCGCGAGTCGGAGAACGTCTTCACGGCGGCGTTGCGCGTGCACGGCGAGAACGAACTGCTCAGCGATCACCAGACCGGGGAGCACATTCAGGGGATCGTCCTGATCGAGGCGGTGCGACAGCTCTTCCTCGGGGCGTTCGAACTCGAATACGGTGTGCGCCGTCCGCAGGAGCACTACTACGTGGTGTGGAACGGGATCGATCTGTCGTTCCGCTCGTTCGTGTTCCCGCTCCCGGCGAGCCTGCGCGCGAGCCTGCACCCGACGTCGGTCGGCGATCCCGCCAAGCTCGAGTTCGCCATCGATGTCGAGATCCGTCAGTTCGACCGCGTTGCCGCGGTGGCGCGGGTGGAATTCGCGGCACTTCCGCACGAACGGGTCTCCTCGATCGAACGCGCCAAGGCGGCCCGTGCGATCGCCGCGTACATCGGCGGTGGCCGATGAGCGGCGTGAACGGGCGAACCGTGAGTGGCGCGGCCTTCTTCGATGTGGACGAGACCCTGATCACTGTCAAGAGCATGTTCGAATTCCTCCGTCACTGGCGCGCTGAGCACGGCGACGACGGCAGCGGGTACCGGGCGGAATTCGAGGCGATCGGTGCGCTCGCGCGTGCGGGGGCCCCGCGCGAGGACGTCAACCGCGAGTACTTCCGTCTCTATCGAGGCGCTCCCGCAACGGAACTCGCGGCATCGGGGCGCCGCTGGTTCGAGTCCTTCGCCGCGGGCGGAGACGGCTTCTACCTCGATGCGGTGCGCGCACTGCATCACCATCGGGAGCGCGGGGATCTGGTGGTCCTCGTCTCGGGCTCGTTCGGAGCGGTTCTCACGCCGATCGCCGAGGCTGTTCGTGCGGACCTGGTGTTCGCCACGGAACCGATCATCGGCGCCGGCGGGCTGCTCACCGGTGAGGTGGTCCGGTCGGTGATCGGGCGTGCGAAGGCGGACGTCGTCGATGCGGTGGTTCGCGACTACGGCATCGATCAGGACCGGACCTACGGGTACGGTGATCACGCGTCCGATCTGCCGATGCTGACGCGAGTGGCGCACCGTCGGATACGCGGTTCGGATCCGGCACTGCTGGACGCCGCGCGATCGCCGGACTGGGAACTACTGGGGGACGGGACCGGCGATCAGTTCGGTGCATCGCGGCAAGCGGTGGTGTCGTGAGCAGTCGCTACGAACTGGTCGCGACGACACAGGGGCCGCTGTACCCGCCGAGCGAGGCGGTGGACGGCAACGGCGACTTCGTCGTGGTGGGTTTCCTCAACGAGGGGGAGCCCGGAGCGGTCACTCGCCGGTGGGGTAGGGCGATCGTCTCGGCGCGGACACCGGTGCCGCCGTTCGGGGAGAACCTGCCGTACCGGATCATCCGTGACCTCGACGGCGACGACGGTGCCGGAATCGTCCTGCACACCCTTCCCCTTCCGCTTCCCGCGCACAACTACCCCATGGTGTTCGCGCCCGAACAGGTGCCGGAACCGGAGCGGGTCGTGCGTTCGAGTCATCCGTTCCACGGGGTGCCGATCCCGGACCTGCGGCCCGAGGACGGCCCGCGTCGGCGTGGACCCGTCACCCTCGAGCAGTGGCTCACCGCATCGGGCACCGTGGAGGTGACCATCGTCGACGACGGCACAGCGGCGGAGTTCCAGCTGACGCTCGCGGGGCTCCTTCCCGAATCGCTCTACACCGTGATGTCCCTGCGGGCCCGCGACCTCGATCCCGACGGGCCGACCAGACCCGGTCCGCTGGGGGTACCGAACGTCTTCGTCACGGACCGGGACGGGGCCGGCCGATACCGCGCAGTGCTCCCCGACCCGTTCCCCGATCCCGCGCTACCGGGTGCGAATCGCATCATCAGTGTCGTGGTGCTCTGGCATAGCTACCAGCAGAACTACGGGGGTGCCATCGGGCAGTTCGGCCTCGGTGCCGACATCCACGCGCAATTGAAACTACCCACGCCGACTTTCACGGATCTGCGCACGCACAGCCGATCCTCCGGCGACGACTGAGAAGAGAGACCATGACCAGGATCCTGCACATCAACGCGTCCCCGCGCGGGGCAGCCAGTCAGTCGCGAGCAGTGGCGCGCGCCTTCGTCGAGGACCTCGCGCGGCGGCACGCCGGGGCGGAGATCGACACCCTCGACCTCTTCGCGGAGGGATTACCCGAGTTCGGCATCGACGCGGCGGAGGCGAAGCTCGCGGTCTTCACCGGCGCTACCCAGACGCAGGCGCAGTCCGCGGCGTGGGACCGTGCCCGAGAGGTGTTCGACCGATTCGCCCGCGCCGATGTCTACGTACTGAACCTGCCGATCTGGAATCACGGGATCCCTTACCTGCTGAAGCAGTACATCGATCTGGTGACTCAGCCGGGTTGGTCGTTCTCCTTCGCTCCGGAGGCGGGGTACACGGGCCTGCTCACCGGAAAGCGGGCGGTGCGGGTGGTCACCGCGGGGGTGCACGCGCCCGGCGTGCCCGCCGAGTTCGGTGCGGATTTCGCCACCCCGTACCTGGATGCGTGGCTCAGGTTCGTCGGTGTCGAGGACATCAGCGAGTTGCGATTCGCTCCGACCGTGCTCACCGCTGATCCGGCGTCAGCATTCGAGCGGGCCGAACAGGACGCGTGTGAGCTCGCCGCGCACTTCTGAGGAGGCCGTCTCGGCTCCGTACGGGCCCACGACCATCGCGCTCTGTGCGGTCGGTGTACTCGTGGTGGGACAGCTCTATGTGGTGCTGCCCCTCCTCAGTGACCTCGCGTCGGCATGGGGAACCTCCCGTGCGGCCATCACATGGACCACGACGGCGTTCGGACTCGCGTACGGCGCCGGGTTCCTCGTCACCGGCCCGCTGTCGGACGCCCACGGCCGCCGCCCGGTCATCGTGATCGGTCTGCTCCTGACGGCGTTGACGACCCTCGCTGTCACAGCCGCCTCGACGTTGACGATGGGAATAGGTCTGCGCGTGGTGCAGGGGGCGACGGCTTCCTTCTTCGCCCCGGCGGCGTTGTCGTACCTCGCCGAGCGAATCGCACCGGAGCGGCGGCTGGCGGCTTTGACATGGTTGACCAGTTCCTTCCTCGCTGCCGGGGTGATCGGGCAGGTCTACGGGGACGCGGTGTCGTCCGTGCTGGGATGGCGTGCCGTGTTCGTCTTCGGTGCAGGAGGATTCGTGGTGGCGGCGTTCATCCTGGGACGACTGCTGGCCCCGGGGGAGCGAGCTCCGACGGCGGGGCCGCGGGAGATCGCAGGACGTTTCACCCGTTTGCTCGGGTCGCCTCAGCTTGTCCTGATGTACCTGGGATGCCTCGCGATCCTGGGTGTCTTCGTCGCGTTGTACACCGGAATCCAGCTCCATCCGCCGCGGGATCTCGGAGATTCGCCGGCCGCCCTGCTCACATTGCGCGCCAGTGCTCTACCCGCGATGGTCGCGGTCCCCCTGCTGGCGGGCAGGCTCGCGGCTGTGGATCCGGTGCGACGCCTGAGCCTCGCACTCCTGGCCGCCGCTGTTGCTGCGGTGGCGAGCGTCTTCCCCCTCGGTGCGCTCTGGCTCGGGGGTGTGCTGATGATCTTCGTTGCGGCGGTGGCGATCGCTGCGCCTGCGGCGGTTCAGGCGATCGGCGCGAGTGCGGGATCGGCACGGGGCACAGCTACGGCTCTGTACACCTTCGCGCTCTTCGTCGGGGCCAGCGCCGGACCACAGGTGGCGAACGCCTTCTCCCGTTGGGGGTACCCGGGGGTGGCGCTCGCTGCCGCGACGTGGGCTTTGCTGGCTGCCGCGCTCGCGTGGACCGCGTCGGTGATCTCTCAGCGGTGATCGAGAGCGGTGAGCCGTTGTGCGCCCTCCGCGAGTACCGATGATCGCTTGCTGAACGCGAAGCGCAGCAGGTGCCCCCACCGGTTCTGGTCGTCGGCGAGGGCGCTCACCGGCACCGCCGCCACGCCGATCCGCTCCGGCATCTCCCGGCAGAGGGCGCCGGCATCGTCGTACCCCAGGGCGCGGGCGTCGGCCACCACGAAGTACGTGCCCTCCGACGGGTGCACCGAGAATCCCGTCTCGCGCAGCGCGGAGGTCAGCAGGTCGCGCTTGGCCTGCAGGTCGGGGGAGAGCTTCTCCAGCCACGAGGACTCGTGCTCCAGGGCGTGCGCCACCGCCCGCTGCAGTGGCGCCGCCCCGGTGAACGTGAGCCACTGCTTGGCGGCGCGGCACGCGTCGGCCAGCTCCCGCGGGGCGGTGATCCAGCCGATCTTCCACCCGGTCACGTTGAAGGTCTTCGCGGCGCCGGAGATGCGGACGGTGCGCTCGCGCATACCGTCGAACCCGGCCAGCGTGCGGTGCGTGCGCCCGTCGAACAGCAGGTACTCGTACACCTCGTCGGTGAAGCACAGCAGGTCGCGGGACGTGCAGATGTCGGCGATCAGCTGCAGGTCCTCGTCGGAGAGCACGGTGCCGGTGGGGTTGTGCGGCGAGTTCACGATGATCGCCGCGGTCGTGTCGCTGACGGCGGCCCGCAGCAGGTCCGGGTCGAGGCGGTAGCGGCCGCCGTCCTCGACGAGCGGCACCACTACGCGGGTCGCGCCGGCCATCGCGACGGTGGCGGCGTAGGAGTCGTAGAAGGGCTCGATCAGCACGACCTCGCGGCCGGGCTCGACCAGGCCCAGCACCGCCGCCGCGATCCCCTCGGAGGCGCCGACGGTGGCCAGTACCTCCCCGTCCGGGTCGTAGTGCAGCCCGTACTCCCGCTCGACCTGCGCGGAGATCGCCCGGCGCAGCTCGGGGAGGCCGTCGCCCGGCGGGTACTGGTTCAGGCCGGAGTCGATCGCCTCCTTCGCGGCGAGCAGCATGCCGGCCGGCCCGTCGGTGTCCGGGAAGCCCTGCCCCAGGTTGACGGCGTCGGTCCGGTCGGCGAGAGTCGAGATCTCCGCGAAGATCGTCGACGTGAAGGGTTGCAGGCGTCGGACGGTGCGCATGCCCGCAGCCTAGACGCCCGCGGCGCTACCGTGGTGGGATGACCTCCGCCGTCGTCGTCGGTTCCGGACCGAACGGGCTCACCGCCGCCGCCCGCCTCGCCCGCGCGGGGCTCGAGGTGACGGTGCTCGAGGCGGAACCCACGATCGGCGGGGCCTGCCGCTCGGACACGATGCGGGGCACCGTCGTCGACCGGTTCTCGACGGGGCATCCCCTCGCGTACGCCTCGCCGGCGCTGCGCGGGGTGGGGGTGGACATCGACTGGGGCACGGCGGACCTCGATGTGGCGCACCCGCTCTCGGCGGACCCGGCCGACGCCGTGGGCACCCTGCGGGACGTGCCGGACTGCGGGCCCGAGGCGATGCCGGCGTTCTTCGGCCCGATGACGGACATGCCGCGCCACCCCGTGGAGGCGGTGCGCTGGGGGCCGCGGTTCCTGCTGCCGGCGTCGGTCACCGCCGCGGCGCTGGGGCGGGTCGGCGGCGCCGTGTTCGCCGGCGTCGCTGCGCATTCCATCGCGCCGCAGCACCTCCCGATGACCAGCTCGATCGGCTACCTGCTCTCCGGCGTGCGGCCGTGGCCGGTGCCGATCGGCGGATCACAGCGAATCTCGGACGCGCTCGCCGCGATCGTGGAGGCCCACGGCGGGACGGTCCGCGCGGGCGAGCGGGTCACGGCGCTGCCCGACGCCGACCTGGTGGTCCTGGACACCGGCCTGCCCGCCGCGCGGGACCTGCTGGGCGACGCGGCGCCCCGCTGGCTGCGCCGCCGGGCGCGCGCCTGGCGGTTCGGCGCCGCCGCGTTCAAGGTGGACCTGGTGCTCGACGGCGGGATCGGTTGGGTGCACGAGGAACTCCGACGGTCCGCGTTCGTCCACCTGGGCGGCACGGCCCGCGAGATCGCGCAGAAGGAACTGATGGTCAACCGCGGGCGGATGCCCGAGCGGCCGGTGATGATCCTGTCCCAGCAGTACCTCGCGGACCCGTCCCGGTGCCACGGCCCGCTGGTGCCCGTGTCGATGTACGCGCACTGCCCCAACGGATTCCCCGGCGACCTCACAGAGTCGATCATCGCGGAGGTGGAGCGGCACGCGCCGGGCGTGCGCGAGGCGATCGTCGAGATCCGGTCGACGGGGCCGGCCGGCCTGCAGGCGGTGAACGCGAACCTCGTCGGCGGCGACATCGCGGCCGGCGCCGCCGTGCCCGCGCAGCTGGTGCGCCGGCCGAAGCTGGTGGACCCGTACCGGCTCACCGACCGGGTGTACCTGTGCTCCTCGGCCGCCGGGGCGCCCGGCGTGCACGGGATGGTCGGCTGGCACGCGGCGGAGTCGGCGCTGCGCTCGCTCTGAGCGGCCTCACGCGGGGGCCGCGGCCGATCGCCGGGAGTTGTGATTAGTAGTTACTAACTACTAATCTATTCGCATGGCCACCCGGATGAGCGGATCGGAACGCAGGGCGCAGGTGCTCGAGATCGCGGCGCGCGAGTTCGGCGCGCACGGGCTGCACGGCGCGTCGATCGACTCCGTCGCCCGCGAGGCCGGGATCACGCAGGCCTACGTGTTCCGGATCTTCGGCACCAAGAAGGCCCTGTTCCTGCACCTCGTCACGGATGCCTTCGACCGGCTCGCCGACGGCATGGCCCGGGCGGGGGAGGGCACCGTCGGGATCGCGGCGCTCGCGCGGATGGGCGCCGAGTACAACGAGAACCTCGCCGACGACACCGGACTGCGCCTGCAACTGCAGGGCTTCGCGGCGTGCGGCGACCCCGAGGTCCGCGCGGCCGTCCGCGACTGCTTCGCGCGCCTGTGGGACACCGCCGCCGGCACCGGGCTCGACCCCGTCACCGTCAAGACCTTCCTGGCGTTCGGCATGCTGCTCAACGCCGGCGCCGCGCTCGAGGTGGCGGAGGTGGATCAGCCGTGGGCCGACGGGGTGCGGACCCTCATCCGCCCGGGCCTGTTCGAGCACGTCACCACCGCCACGAATCGTCCGGCGGCGCAATGACACCGGCCGGCGGCACCACGGCGGGGCGCCTCCCCGGCGCGCTGATCACGGTCGCCCTGTGCGCGGCGGTGATCGGGAGCGTCGGCGCGCCGCTCATCACGGCGGTCGCCACGGGCCTCGGCGTCTCCCTCGGCGCCGCCCAGTGGACCCTGACGATCACCCTGTTCACGGGCGCGATCGCGGGGCCCGTCCTCGGGCGGCTCGGCGCGGGCCCCTTGCGGCGCAGGACGATCCTGGGCACGCTCGTCGTCGTCGCCGTCGGCGGGGTGCTGACGGTGGCGCCCCTCCCGCTCGGCGCGCTGCTCCTCGGCCGGGCGCTGCAGGGCGTGGGCATCGCGCTGGTGCCGCTCCTGGTGAGCGTCGCGCGGGGCGCACTCCCGGCGGAGCGGGCGGGCGGCACGATCGCCGCGCTGTCCGTCGCGTCCACCGTGGGCATCGGCGTCGGCTATCCGCTGATCAGCCTCGTCGAGCAGGTGGCGGGGCTGCGCGCCGCCTACGGGACCGGGCTCGCGATCACCCTGCTCGCGCTCGGAATCGCTTGGCGGAGCGTGCCCGTCGACGATCCGGGCCCGCGGCCGCGGATCGACCTCCCTGGCGCGCTGCTGCTCGGGGCGGGAACGCTCGGGGTGCTGCTCCTCGTCGCCGAGCCCGCGCTGTGGGCCCGGCCGGCCGCGGCGCTGGGGGTGCTGGCCGGCACCGTCGCGGCCCTCGCGGCGTGGGTGCCGGTCGAGCTGCGGTCGGCGGCGCCGCTGGTGGACCTGCGCCTCGCCGCGCGCGCCGCGGTGGTCCGGGCGAACCTCGCGATGCTGGTCGTCGGCATCGGAATGTACGCCCTGTTCAGCGATCTCACGCGGTACGTGCAGATACCGGCGGGTGCCGCCTTCGGGTTCGCGCTCCCCGCGGTCGCGGCGGGCGCCGCGCTGATCCCGTTCTCCGTGCTCGGATTCGTTGCGGGCCGGTATGTTCCGCGGGCGGAGGCGCGCCTCGGCGCGCGCGGAGTGTTCGCCGCATCGGCGGCATGCGTGGTGATCGCGGCGGGGATCTTCGTCGTGGGCCGCGACGGCCTCCTCGCGGTCCTCGCCGCCCTGGCGGTGCTGGGCCTCGGGGTGGGCGGGGCGTCCGCGGTGGTGCCGCGCCTCGTGCTCGAGGGGACCCCGCAGTCCGAGACCGCCAGCGCCATGTCGGTCAACCAGATCGCGCGCGCCGTCGGCTTCTCCCTCGGCAGTGCGCTCGCCGGGTTCCTCCTCACCCGTGCCACCCCCGACGGTGCGCTCCTGCCGACGCAGGGCGGGTACCTCGCTGCCGCGCTCTGGTCGGTCGTGCCCGCCCTATCGAGTGTGGTTCTCCTGCTGGGGCGGGGACCGCGGGCCGGTCGACCGGGAGCGATCAATTCGTTCGAATGAGCTGATCGGATCGAAAACGTGTCAGTCGGCCCGCGTAGGGTCGAGGCATGAAGGAAAACGATGTAGTGGAAGATGATCCGCCGCCCGAACCGGCCGCGGGTGCCGATGTGCTGAACCGGCTGCGTTCGACGGAACTCGCGCGCTGCCGCCTCGCGTTCGAACAGTACGAGCTCGCCGCGGACCTGCTCCGGCAGCGGGTCCTCGAACGCATCGCCGCCGGCATCCCGCAGGACCGGTGGCAGCAGGGCGTCGCCGCCGAGATCGGCGCCGTCCTGCACCTCTCGCCGAACACGGCCGGCAGGCTCCTGGGACGGGCGGTGGAACTGGAGCGGAACATGCCGTACGCCCGCGCGCGGCTGTGCGCGGGGGAGCTGTCGCCGGAGGCGATCCCGGTGCTGCTCGCGGGTCTGTCGCACCTGGACGTCACGCGGCGGCAGCAGGCGGATGCGGCGCTGTGCGCGGATCCCGCCGTGCTCGCCGGACTGGGGCTGCGCCGCCTCGGCGACAAGGTCGAGCAGGTCGCCTACGAGCTCGACGCGCACGCCACCGTCCAGCGGAAGGCCGCTACGGAGAAGGACCGCACCGTCACCTGTCGGCCCGCGCCGGACGGGATGGCGCGCCTGTCTCTGCTCCTGCCGATGGCGCAGGCCGTCGGCGCGTACGCCGCCCTGTGCAAGCACGCCGAGACCCTCCTCGGCCGCGGGGATGAGGCGCGCAACCGCGGGCAGATCATGGCCGATACGGCGTTCGAACGCCTCACCGGCCGCAGCGCCGCAGCCGGGCAGCCCGTCACCGTGCACCTGACGGTGCCCGCCGCGGTGCTGCTCGGCGGCCGGCCGGGCACCGCGCACGTGTCCGCCGGCGCGGGCGGGTTCGGCGGCGTCCTGCCCGCCGAGATCGCCCGCAACCTCGTCGGGAGGGCCGCCGCATCATCGGTGGCGTGGGTGAAGCGGTTGTTCGTCGCGCCGGAGTCGGGCGCGGTGGTGGCGATGGACTCGCGGCAGCGCCTGTTCCCCGACGGGCTCGCGGAGCTCATTCGCGTGCGGGACCGGTACTGCCGCACCCCGTACTGCGATGCGCCGATCGCGCACATCGATCACGTCGTCCCGCACGCCGCCGGCGGCGCCACGGACCACGCCAACGCTCAGGGCTGTGCGCGGCGTGCAACTACGCCAAGGAGGCGCCCGGCTGGCGCAGCGTCACCGTGGAGGATCCGTCGGGACGGCACACCGTCGAAACCCGAACCCCCACGGGACATGTCCACCGGTCCACGGCGCCGCACCAGGCGGCGTGATCAGCCGGCCTCGCCGATGGCGGGGCCGAGGATGTCGTCCGCGTCGACGATGCGGTAGGCGTACCCCTGCTCCGCGAGGAAGCGCTGTCGGTGCGCGGCGTAGTCGGCGTCGAGGGTGTCGCGGGAGACCACGGAGTAGAAGTGCGCCGTGCCTCCGTCGTGCTTGGGGCGCAGCAGCCGGCCCAGGCGCTGCGCCTCCTCCTGCCGGGAACCGAACGTGCCGGAGACCTGCACCGCCACAGACGCTTCCGGAAGGTCGATGGAGAAGTTGGCCACCTTGCTCACCACCAGCGTGGAGATCTCGCCGGTGCGGAACCGCTCGAACAGTTCCTCCCGCTCGCGGGTCCGGGTGGAGCCCTGGATCACCGGCGCGTCCAGCGCGGCGCCCAGCTCCTCCAGCTGATCGATGTACGCCCCGATCACCAGGGTCTGGGCGCCCTTGTGCCGCTCCAGGATCGACCTCACCACCGCCGTCTTCGCCGGCGCCGTGGAGGCCAGCTTGTAGCGCTCGTCCGGCTCGGCGGTCGCGTACTGCATGCGCTGGTTCTCGGTGAGCGTCACCCGCACCTCCACGCAGTCCGCGGGCGCGATCCAGCCCTGCGCCTCGATGTCCTTCCACGGCGCGTCGTACCGCTTCGGACCGATCAGCGAGAACACGTCGCCCTCCCGGCCGTCTTCGCGGACCAGGGTCGCCGTGAGGCCCAGGCGGCGCCGGGACTGCAGATCGGCCGTCATGCGGAACACCGGCGCGGGCAGCAGGTGCACCTCGTCGTAGATCATCAGGCCCCAGTCGCGGGAGTCGAACAGGTCCAGGTTCTTGTACTCGCCCTTCGACTTCCGCGTCAGCACCTGGTAGGTCGCGATCGTGACCGGGCGGATCTCCTTCTTCTCGCCCGAGTACTCGCCGATCTCCTCCTCGGTCAGCGAGGTCCGGGCCAGCAGCTCCCGCTTCCACTGCCGCCCCGCGACGGTGTTGGTCACCAGGATCAGCGTGGTGGCCTGCGCCCGCGCCATCGCCGCCGCGCCCACCATCGTCTTGCCCGCACCGCAGGGCAGCACCACCACGCCCGAACCGCCCAGCCAGAACGAGTCCGCCGCGGTCTTCTGGTAGTCGCGCAGCTCCCACGGCTGCGTCTCGGTGTCCAGCGCGATCGGGTGCGATTCGCCGTCCACGTACCCGGCCAGGTCCTCCGCCGGCCAGCCGACCTTGAGCAGCAACTGCTTGAGGTGCCCGCGCTCCGAGGGGTGCACCACCACGGTGTCGTCGTCGATGCGGGCACCGATCATGGGGGCGATCTTCTTGTGCCGCAGCACCTCCTCCAGCACGGCCCGGTCCAGCGAGGCCAGGGTGAGACCGTGCGCGGGATGCTTGACCAGCTGCAGCCGCCCGTACCTGCTCATGGTGTCCACCACGTCCACGAGCAGCGGCTGCGGCACCGGGTATCGGGAGTAGGTGACGAGGGCGTCCACGACCTGCTCGGCGTCGTGGCCCGCGGCGCGCGCGTTCCACAGCGCCAGCGGCGTCACCCGGTAGGTGTGCACGTGCTCCGGCGCGCGCTCAAGCTCGGCGAACGGCGCGATCGCCGCGCGTGCGGCGTCGGCCAGCTCGTGGTCGACCTCCAGCAGCAGGGTCTTGTCGGACTGGACGATGAG